>CANQCJ010000039.1 GCA_947589205.1 uncultured Ruminococcus sp.
CTATGAGCCTTCTTGCCTTCCTCGCCATAGAAAGCCCTATCGTACCCGCTCCGCAGTAAAGATCCAATAAAAGCTCGCCGCCGCCAAGCATAGCGTACTGCTCCGCTTTTTTATATATTTTCTCGGCTTGAAACGTGTTGATCTGATAAAACGAATGAAGCGACAAAGCTGTTTTGATGCCGCACATTTCATCGTAAATATATTCCCTGCCGAAGATGACGCGGCTTTTTTTGCCGAGAATAACGTTTGTTTTCTGCGCATTTTCGTTAATGATAAACGATCTTAAAGAGCTATATTTTTCAGAAAGCTTTTTACCTAAAGGATAAAAAATATCCGCTTTTTTTAAGTCTGTAACAACAAGCGCAGCCATTATCTCATTATCTCCGCGCTCGCCGCGCCTAATAAAAATATGCCGCAAAAATCCGCTTCCGTCGGCTTCGTTGTAGGCTTTTAAGTGGTTTAAATTAGCAAATTCAATAATATCATCGCAGATATCTGAAAAAATATCAGGTATCAGCGCGCATTTTTCAAGCTTTATGACTCTGTGAGAGCGTTTTGAAAAAAATCCGACAAAGACCCTTCCGTTCTCATCGCAAGAGACCGGAAGCTGCGCCTTGTTGCGGTAAGCGTCTGTTCGTTCGCTGCCGATAATCTCTTCTATCTCGATATCGCTGCCGCCTATCCTGCTGAACGCGTCAATGACGAACCGCTTTTTATATCTCAGCTCCGCGCCGTAATTTATATGTCTGAAACAGCACCCGCCGCATTTTCCGTAAACACCGCAAATATCTTCACATCTGTCAGCCGATGGTGTTATTATTTTAAAAATTATCCCATAGCAAAAGCTTTTGCATACCTTAACGATCTTACATTCGATAACGTCACCCGGTGCGGTAAAGGGTACGAATATAACTATCCCCTCATATCTTCCAACGCCGTTTCCCTCGTTTGAAACAGAAGCTATTTCAAGCCTTACGATATCATTTTTTCTCAGCATAAAAATCCTCTATCTCCTTTTTTCTGTTTAACATGAGCTGAAAATTTGCAATATAATCGGCGGGATATTTGTAATTGAATATCCTCTCGAGTCTGCCGTTTTTAATATCGACAAGCTTCGTCGAAGCCGCCGCTCCGAGCGCGATTATCGTTTTTATCTCTTCCATTATGCAGATATTGTAAAGACTTTCCCGATCCTTAAGCGACCAGCCGATATTTTCAAGATTATCCACCATATTTTTTTGACGGTAAAGATAGTACGGCATATATCCGCTTGAATAAAGCTTGTCCGCCGCGCATTTTACCATTTGACGGGCAGGCTGAACAAGCGCGCCGTCTTTTTCCTCCGTCGCGTTTATGCGCGAGGAACGTTTTATCGAAAGGGTATGTACGGTTATATTTTCCGGTCTCAGGGCGGTAATGCCGTTTATCGTGTTCTCAAAGCTCTGCGGCGTATCACCGGGAAGTCCCGCAATAATGTCGGTATTTATCGTATCAAATTTTACTTTCCGCGCGGCTTCAAACGCCGAGAAAAAATCCTCGGCGGTATGCTCCCTGCCTATGCGCTTTAAGACCTCATCGCTCAGCGTCTGCGGATTTATCGACACTCTTGTGCAGCCGTTTTCTTTTATGCAGCAAAGCTTTTCTTCGGTAACGGTATCGGGTCTGCCCGCTTCTATCGTGTATTCCGATACATCGGAAATATCAAAGCTTTCGGCGATCGTTTTCATTATCCGCTCGAGCTGTGCAGCCGAAAGCGTTGTCGGCGTGCCGCCGCCGAAATATATCGTTTCGGGAACAAGACCTATCTTTGAAACGATCATTGATGTATACTTTATCTCCTCGCAAAGCTGCTCTACATACGGCGGTATCAGCTTTTTTACAGCATTGCCCGCCGCCGACTGCGAGATAAACGAACAGTATGAACAGCGCGACGGACAAAACGGTATGGAAATATAAAGCTCGAAGCCGTTGTCTTTTTTCATGGTCCTATGCTTTTCAAGACACCTTTCCTGCGTATAAGCCGTATCGAACGCAGCGGCTATTTTTTCATCGCTCACATAATATCTTTCTTTAAGTATGCCTGCTATTTCTTTTTCGCTCCTGCCCTCTTTTATCAGCGCGTTCACACGCTTTACCGGTCTTACGCCTGTCAAAATGCCCCATTCCGATGTCCTTCCGGTGAGCTGCTTTAACGCTAAATACATCAGCCGCGCAAGCTCCTCCTCGCACTGCTTATCCGCAGGCATACAAAAATCGCGCGCCGCTTTTCGGCAGCGCACTCCGTTTACATCTGCATAAACATATAACAAGCAGTAATTTTTAAACTGTTTTTTTCTGAAAAACAGAAAATCCCTTTCCGGCAGATCAAAGGCATCGAAGGCAAACTCAAATTTTTGCGCGGGAAAGAAAATTTTCGCGGCGGCTTCAAGCTCGTATTTATAATCGTTTCCGCTGAATATCAGCTTCATTTAAAAACTCCCCTGTTGATTCAAATAAGATACGGATTATGCTTTCTCTCGCTGTCAAGCGAGGTCTCGCACATATGCCCCGGCAGTATCCTTAGGTTTCCGCCGAGATCTTTTATAATTTCTATCGAATCCATAAGCTTTTCATAGCTTCCGTCCGGCATATCCGTTCTTCCGACAGAACGCGCAAAAAGCGTGTCTCCCGAAAACATAACGTCTCCTATAATATAGCACACCGAACCGGAGGTATGTCCCGGAGTATGCACCACGTCGAATTCAAGCTCGTCTATCTTTATGATATCCCCGTCCTTGACAGACTTAGCTCCGTCGTAATTTTTTACTCCGCGCACTCTGAAATAATTAGCAAGCGTTCCCTCCTGCGAGCCCTTGAGCTTGTCAAGATCCATTTCGTGGATATACACCTCGCAGCCGGTCTTTTCCGCAAGCTCCGCGACCGCGCCCACATGGTCGAAATGCCCGTGCGTCAGCAGTATCGTTTTCAGTTCAAGCCCCCTGAGCATTATTTCTCCGAGAATATAATCCGCATCGGCGGGCGCATCTATAAGCACTGCGTTTCCCTCTCTCGTTGCGACGATATAGCTGTTAGTGTCGCAAATGCTTAACGGCTTCAGCTTTATGATCTCCATTTTTTATATCCCCCTTTTATTTTCCGCTGCGTTCAACGGATATGACGTTTTTAATTTTCTTTATCTTTGAAATAACATTGTTGAGCTGTTCCATTCCCGCAACGCTCAGAGTTACCGACAAAATGGCGTTGCCGTTTTTAAGCTCCCGCGATGAGGATTCATAGATATAAATATTTATCATCGCAAGCATTGAGGAAACGTCCGCAAGAAGTCCTATCCTGTCCACTGCGATAATATCGAGCGTCGTCTTGAAATACGCGGAATTTGTTTTGCTCTCCTGCCATTTTACGTTTATCCAACGCTCCGACTGTCCGGGAATATCCTTTTGCATAAGATAATTCGCACAATCGCGCTTGTGTACGGAAACTCCGTGGCCTCTTGTTATAAATCCTATAATGTCGTCCCCCGGCAGCGGATTGCAGCACTGAGCGAATTTCACAACGCAGTCGTCCACTCCGTCGACGATTATGCCGGATTTGTTCTTTTCCGACTGCGGCTTTATGTCCTCCTGAGTTATCTCATGCTGCGGCGGCTTGCTGTCGTACTTTTTGACATATTCGGTCTTTAGCCGCTGCATTACCTTTGAAAGCTGTACGCCGCCGTAGCCTATCGCCGCGAAGAAATCATCGAGCGTTTCACAGTTATGCCTGCGCATATCGAGCTTTAAAAATTCTTCGAGATCGTCCTCGGGAACGTGCATATTGTTTCGTCTGAACTCTCTTTCAAGCGAATTTCTTCCCTCGAAGATATTTTCGTCTCTGCGCTCTTTTTTGAACCATGAGCGTATTTTTGATTTAGCTTCGTTGGTCTTTACTATATTGAGCCAAGACCTGCTCGGACCGTGTCCTTCGATATTGGTTGTAAGTATCTCGATAATTTCTCCGGTCTTTATCTGATAATCATAGGACACCATTTTTTTATCGGCTTTAGCCCCGCACATTTTATGACCTACCTGCGTGTGTATCGCGTAGGCAAAATCTATGACGGTCGCGCCCTTTGGCAGCGTTATCATATCTCCTTTGGGCGTAAACGCAAAAACGTCCTCGGGCGCAAGGTCGTTCTTTATCGCGCGGACTATCTCTTCAACATCGTTTGATTCCTGCTGCGATTCGATTATCTGCCTTACCCACGCTATGCGGTTATCGTCCTTGCTGTTTGAACCGCTTATGCCCTCCTTATATTTCCAGTGAGCCGCTATTCCGTATTCGGCGGTGCGGTGCATTTCCCACGTTCTTATCTGCACCTCGAACGGCAGTCCCTCCCTGCCTATTACCGTGGTATGGAGCGACTGATACATATTCGGCTTCGGGGTGGATATATAATCCTTGAACCTGTTCGGTATCGGACGGAACATATCGTGTATTATGCCGAGTACGTTGTAGCATTCCGGGATAGTTGAAACTATTATCCTTACGGCGTATCTGTCATAGATCTGGTCTATATCCTTGCCGTCTCTGAAAACCTTCTTGTATATGCCGTAATTGGATTTTACCCTGCCCTCTATCTGCGGCAGCGGCTTGAAATTTTCATTTTGCAGCCTTTGCAGTATGCGTTCTTTTATCTTAGCTACAAAGCTTTCCCTGTCGTCCCGCCTGAGCTTCATCTGCTCGTCTATCTCCATATAAGCAAACGGATCGAGATAGAAAAACGCAAGATCCTCTATTTCGTCCTTTATGGAGCTTATTCCGAGACGGTGAGCTATCGGCGCGTAAATGTTCATAGTTTCGTGAGCTATCGTGCGGCGTTTTTCCTCGCGGCAGTATTTGAGCGTTCGCATATTGTGAAGTCTGTCGGACAGCTTTATAATTATAACGCGTATATCCTCGCTCATTGCAAGCAGTATCTTTCTGATATTTTCAGCCTTTTGTTCTTCCTTAGTAAATATCTCGACCTTTTTCAGCTTAGTAACGCCGTTTACGAGCATGGCTACATCGCTGCCGAATTTTTTCGTTATCTCTTCAAGAGTGCATGGAGTGTCCTCAACGACGTCGTGAAGAAGAGCGGCGCAGATAGTGTCGGTATCCATTCCCAGCTCGAGCAGGATATATGCGACCGACAGCGGGTGGCTAATATACGGCTCGCCCGATTCGCGCTTTTGATCGTGATGATATTTTTCCGCAAGCTCATATGCCGCGATGATCTTTTCAAGATCGTACTGCTTTTCCCCGTCTATAATTTTTTGTATAAGCGCGTCGATGGTAACATCGCCCTTGGGTTCAAAAATATAATCGTTTTCCTTGGTCTTATCTTCATTCGGCGCAAAAACTATCTCTCTTTTCTCTTCCGTGTTGTTAGCGTTAAGTTCCATAGCAAAAACCTCACTCGTTTATCATAGCGTTCAGCTTTATAAGTACCGGCGTTTTTTCAAGATCCTCTCTTTTTGTCGGCGGTATAAGCTTTACCATACCGCTCGAAGGCGTAAGCTTCGCAAGAGACGCCTGACAAAAAGCGTCGATGATTATCCTGAGCTTGCAGTAGTTCATTGACGAAGCGTTTATCTTCAAAAACAGCGTCTCAACGTTCATTTCCCCGCCGCAGCTCTGCAAAAGCTTGTATACCTTGACAAGCTCATTGCGGGAGGGTCTTATCCTGAGCAGATAATTTTTCGGCAGAAATTCTCCGCGCGAAAATCTTTCGTAGCTGTCGGCAGCCGCGATATATTTTTGCGTTTCAAAGCCTTGCGGCTTCATATCTACAGCCTTGAACGCCAGCGATTCCTTACCGTTGTAATTATTTATCTCGATATTTGCGGCAATATCTATCCTTTGCCCCGGCTCGCAGAAAAGCCGTTCCGGCGGGGCGAAAAATACAAGCACATAAAATCTTTTCTCCATGTATGTAATATCGAGCTTGCTGTACTTTCCGTCCGCAAGCGGATAAATATTGTTTACGCGGCAGTTAGGCAAATAGAACAAGGGATGCGGATTTGCCGAACCGAACGGTTCAAGCCGTTCGAGAGTGCGTATGCTTTCAATATTCATATCCTCCGGTTCGATCAATATATCGCACTCTAAAACCGGCGCGGGCATCAGTTCAAAAGCGGACGCGTATGCGAGTACTTTTTTAGAAAACGCGGGGATATATTTTTCCTTTATCGTAAGACCGCCCGCGCATTCGTGTCCGCCGTATTTTTCAAGATATTCCGAAGCATAGGTAAAGCAGTCGTGTATATTAAATCCGCGCAGGCTGCGCGCGCTGCCCCGCGCCATTCCGTTTTCATCGACGCTGAGTACGATGTTAGGCTTGCCGTAGGCTTCAAGCAGCCTTGAACAAACTATTCCGATAACGCCGTGATGCCAGCCCTTTCCGACAAGTATCATAACGCGTTCGTTAAGTATCTGCGGATTTTCGTCTATATAAGCGTTTATCTGCTTTATTATATCGGCCTCTGTGTCTTTTCTCTGTTGGTTGAGCTTGACAAGCTCTTCTGCAAGCTCCTCCGCTCTTGCCGGATCCTCCGTCAGCAGAAGCTCGAGAGCTAACAGCGGCGAAGCGAATCTTCCCGCGGCGTTTATCCTCGGACAAAGCTGAAAAGCCAGCGCACCCGAATCGAGCTTGGAGCGATCCTTTAACGACTTGTCGAGCAAAGCGTTAAGTCCGTAGCTCTCGGTGTTTTTGAGGTAAGCCAGACCTTTTGTAACGATAACGCGGTTTTCGCTTGAAAGAGGAACAAGATCTCCTACCGTGCCTATAGCGCATATGTCTGCAAACTGCTCAATTACCGCGTCATACTCTCCGCCGTCAAGCGCGGCGCAAAGCTTCAGCGCAACGCCGACTCCCGCAAGATCCTTATATGACGAAGGGCAGTCCTCCCTGTGAGGGTTTACAACGGCTTCGGCGCGCGGAAGTATTTCCGGCGGCTGATGGTGGTCGGTTATTATGAGCTTTACCCCGAGCCTTGCGGCTTCCTCCGCTTCAAGCAGGCAGGATATGCCGTTATCCACGGTAACGATAAGCTCAACGCCTTTTTCTTTGAGCGTTTTTACGGCGTCGACGGTCATGCCGTAGCCGTCCTCGCGTTCGTTAATATAATATGTAACATTCGCGCCCATATTCTCCAGATAAGAATACAGCAGCGCGGTCGCCGTGATACCGTCGCAGTCATAATCGCCGTAAATGCAGATAAGCCTGCCTTCGTCTATATACCGTTCAATGATCTCGGCTGCCTTTTTCATATCCGCAATAAGAAACGGATCGGACAGACTGCCGCAGTTGAAAAAATCCACAAGCTGCTGAAAAAACACAAAGCCTCTCGATACGGCTATCTTCAAAGCCGTCCTGCTAAGGTCGCACTTTGCCGCAAATTCGGATACTATTCTATCTTCGGGTTTACCTATGATCCATTTTTTCATTACATCACTTCATGCCCGCGACGATACGCAGACACCGCTCCTTTCAAGAAAGCTAAAAAATGCGTTCATAATTATTATATCACAAGTATTATGAATTTTCAATATATTAATTGAAAAAACTTACAACGCACGGCTTTTTTAAGAGCCATGCGCTGCGTTTTAAAAAAACTGTTCAGTTTGTTCTGCCGCGGTTACCGCTCACAGAGGCGTTGTTCTGCGGGACGTTTATAACGGGCTGCTGATCATCGGAATCATTGTTATTGTTATTGTTATTATTATTTCCGCAGCATTCCGAGCAGCTCTCCTCTATTCCCTGCGGGAAAAACTCGTTGACCGGGAAGCTTATCCTGCTGAACATCTCGCAGGGCGTATCGGTGCTTGTCGGGCATTCGTTTCCGGGCAGTGAATAATCGTATGCGGGCATAAGTATCGAGACCGGACGCTCAAGCTGGATTATCGCAAAAATGCCTATCGTTATCGTGACCGTTTTGTCCGTCGACGGCGCGATAGCCGGCAAAAGCTGCGCGTCAAGGCACATGGGAGACGCGATATTGACAGCCGCGACCGGAAGCGACGAGCAGTCGCAGCAGCAGGTGCAGCCGCTTACCGGACTCGATACCGGCAGCGCGGTATTTGTATCGTTTGAAACAAATCTCTGCGTTTTTGCTTCACTTCCGAAAAGTATCACCGTCTTAGAAAAGCTTGCCGTTCCGAATACGACGGTCGGCACTGTGCTGTCAAGCGTATAGGCTTCGATCTCCGCGCTGAAATTGTAAGTAACGTTTACCGAATAGAAGCCCTTGTTGAACGGAACGGGGTCTATGGCAAACGCCACTCCCGTGACCTCTATGCACTTGCTCTTGATATAAGCCGAAGCGTTTATAACGCTCTGCGAAGCCGCGTCAAAAGTAAATTCGAGATCTTCAAGGCAGTCCTGCGAGCAGCAGGAATCAAAGACCCTCATTGCATCGACAGTGACCGCTTCCCTTATCTGTCTGTTACCGACATTTTGTTCGCTCATAAATGATCCTCCTGACTTTGATGTATTTTTTTCGCCGCCGCGGCAGCATAGGACGTTTGACCTTAAAACCGCCGCCTTACTCACATTCTATTCATCAAAGCGCGGATATGTGCAAAAAAAGACGGCGTTTTTTATTTCGCCGTCAGTATAATTTAAGTATTTTTATCCACCGTGTGGAATTTTTTGAGATTTCCTATCTTTTCGTTTCTCTTATCGAGCACCTTCTCTACCTCGCTCCATTCCAGTCCGCGTTCTGCGGCAAGCACCATTACATGATAAAGCAGATCGTTTATTTCGTTTGCAAGCTCGTCAAGATCGGCGTTTTTTGCGGCGATTATCGTTTCAGCCGCTTCCTCTCCTACCTTTTTGCAGATCTTATCCACGCCCTTTTCAAAAAGATAGCAGGTATAGGAATTTTCCTGCGCCGTGCCGTTTTCAAAGTCCGCCCTGCGCGCTTTTATCACTTCAAAAATTTCCTGATATACGTTCATGTATTTTCCTCCTCGTCATTGTACATTTCGTTAAAAAAGCAACTGTACGAACCGGTATGGCAGGCGGCGCCGGTCTGTTTTACGTTTAAAAGCAGCGTATCGTCGTCGCAGTCGCTGTATATGGAAACTACCCTTTGCAGATGTCCGCTTGTTGCGCCCTTGTTCCAAAGCTCCCGGCGAGATCTGCTCCAATACCACGTATAGCCTGTCTCCAGCGTTTTTCTCAGGCTTTCTTTGTTCATATAGGCAAGCATAAGCACTGTATTGGTGTCAACATCGAAAGCTATCGCCGGTATCAGCTCGCTTTTTTTAAAATATTTATCCAGATCGTTAATATCTATTTTTATCATTATTTCCTCCGTTATTGTCCTCGTCAAAGAGCATATCTATCATTTTTCCGGGACGATCCAAAAAGCCCTTCATCGTCAGATAAGTCTGCGTCCGTTCATATTCGGTCTGCTTTATTCCTTTTTCGTCAAGCTCATATATGACAGCATTCGGATAGGCGAGCAGTATCGGCGAATGGGTAGCTATTATAAACTGCGAACCGTCCTTTACAAGCTCGTTGATCCTCCTCAGCATCGACATCTGGCGCATTGGAGAGAGCGCAGCCTCGGGTTCGTCAAGAATGTAAAGTCCCCTGCCGCCGAAGCGGTTCATAATAAGCGAAAAAAAGCCTTCGCCGTGCGACTGCTCATGCAGCGATACTCCGCCGTAGCTTTCCTTGACCGCTGCCGCGCCGAGCGCGTTTGCGTACTCGTCGGAATCGAGCCTTTCTATATATGTTGAAACGTTATAAAAGCTCTCGGCACGCAGGAAAAAGCCGTCCTTTGGACGAAGGTATCCTTTTGTCAGCTTTATCAGGCTATGCAGAGCAGAGTGAGAATCATAGGTCGAAAAGGAAAAATTCAGCGTTCCGCCCTCCGGGTTGAAGCCGAAATTTACGGCGACCGCTTCAAGCAGAGTCGATTTACCCGTGCCGTTTTCGCCGACAAAACAGGTGACGGTATCGCTAAGCTCTATATCGCCCTTCATCAAAGCCTTTACCGCGCCGAGCTTGGAAAAATAATCGGTTTTCCGTACTGCTTTATTAAGCGAAATACTTCGGATATATCTTTGATCCATTTCACCTTACTCGTATGCCCTTTGAGCGGCAGTCCTTTTTCACCTCGTCTATCGTAAGCTCTCCGAAATGGAACAGCGATGCCGCAAGCGCGGCCGAGCAGTCGGTCTCAAGAAAAGCTTCGGCAAAATCACCAAGCTTTCCCGCGCCGCCGCTTGCGATGACCGGTATCTTCACCGCCGCGCAGACCGCCTTGAGCATAGGTATATCGAACCCGCCGCGCACGCCGTCGGTATCTATCGAATTAAGGCATATCTCCCCCGCTCCGAGCTGTTCTGCGTACTTTACCCATTCGATAAGATCTTTTCCGGTATCTATCCTGCCGCCGTTGATATAGACCGTCCAGTTACCCGCAGAGCTTTTTTTCGCGTCCACGCCGAGACAAATGCACTGGCTTCCGAAAATATCCGCGCCGTCCTTAATAAGCTGCGGATCCTGCACCGCCTGAGAATTTACCGAGACCTTATCCGCGCCCGCTCTGAGCGTGTTTCTTATATCGTCAACGGTTTTTATACCTCCGCCGACCGTCAGCGGAACGAAAACCCTTTTCGCAGTTTCGCGCACGACGTCGAGTATAACTCCCCGTCCCTCGTGCGAAGCCGTGATGTCATAGAAAACAATCTCGTCCGCGCCCTGCCTGTCGTATTCATAGGCATAGCTTACGGGATCGCCGACCTCCTTTATTCCTTTGAAATTAACTCCCTTGACCACCCTGCCGTCACGAACGTCGAGACAGGGGATAATTCTTTTTGCAAGCATTTTTCAGTCGTCCCTTCCGGAAAGTGTCACAAAGTTTTGCAGAATTTTCAGTCCCGTTTCTCCGCTTTTTTCGGGGTGGAACTGGCAGCCGAACACCGTTTTGCCGTCCGAAACGAGCGCGGGCACGCTTGAACCGTATTCCGAATAAGCGCAGATCTCGTTATCGGGGCAAAAGGCTTTGTATGAGTGGACAAAATATACATATTCTTCATCGCCGAGTCCGTCAAGAAGCGGAGAATCGTTGAGATATTCCAGCTTGTTCCAGCCCATATGAGGGATAACAAGCTCCTTTTCCGGGATCATATCGACGTATCCTTCAAGCAGTCCGAGACCCGCGCACTCTTCAAATTCAAAGCTTTTTTCAAAAAGCAGCTGCATTCCCAAGCATATCCCCAAAAACGGCTTCAGCCTTGCCTGAGCCGTTATAACGTCTTTTAGTCCGCTTTCCCCGAGCATTTTCATCGCGGCTGGAAACGCGCCTACTCCGGGAAGTATCAGTCTGTCAGCCGCTTTTAACTTATCAGGGTCATTAGTAAGCTCCGAGTCCGCGCCGAGACGGTCGAGCGCGTTTTTTACCGAAAAAATATTTCCCGCACCGTAATCTATTATCGCCGTCATATTTTAAAGCACTCCTTTTGTTGAGAGAGTTCCGCCGCCTGTCAAGGTCACAGCCGCGCTCATCGCGTGAGCAAAAGCCTTGAACATCGCTTCGATGATATGATGATCGTTTTTGCCGTATTCCTCGCGGATATGAAGCGTTATTCCCGCGTTAAAGGCAAACGCGCGGAAAAATTCCTCGGCAAGACAATTGTCAAAATCGCCGCAGCGAAAATCGCTGAGCTGTGCGTTATATGCAAGGAAGGGTCTGCCGCTTATATCAACGGCGCAAAAGCATAACGCTTCGTCCATAGGTATGAACGCGCTGCCGTAGCGCGCTATGCCGCTTCGGTCTCCGAGAGCTTTGGCAAACGCCTGTCCGAGAGCTATGCCCACGTCCTCGACCGTGTGGTGCGCGTCAACGTTAAGGTCGCCGGTGCAGGTTATCTGCATATCCGTACCGGAATGTACGGCAAACGCCGTCAGCATATGATCGAAAAATCCCACGCCGGTATCGACGCTTACTCTTCCCTCGCCGTCAAGCTTTATAAAGATCTCTATATCTGTTTCCTTCGTTTTCCTTTTTATTTCAGCCGTTCTCATTTTTCATCACCAGATCTCATAATTTTCATCGGCAACACAGCAAAGATCGCCCACGACAAAATCCTTTGCCGACATATTTTTGTCGTCAGCCTCCACCGCCGCCTCGAAGCGTGAGCTGAGCGCGAAAATGTTTGAATTAAATTCCTCGCTCGGATCGTTTTTCTCAAAGAAATTATTCAGCTCGTTCCTTATTACCCTTATCGGCTCGAGCTGTATCTCGTGCAGCCGATAGGTCTGCCTTCCGATAGTGAGCTGTATCATATGGCTGCACTTTAAGCCGAAAAATTTCTCGGTGTATAATTCCGGCAAAAACGTCATAAGCTCCCATGTGGAAAAAGGATCCTTCACCATGCTGTCAAGCTTTGCAAACGCGCTGTCGTAATCATCATCGTCGGTAAGATTTCCCAGCACTGTCAGCGCTATGCGTACATTTTTATAAAGCTCGTTGCAGGCTTTATTGTAATTCTCACGCATTTTTACATATGTGCTGTCCTGCTGAATGATTATGATAGTCTGGTCGTATCTGCCTACTATGTTTAGATCCGCTTCCTGCTTTACGCCGTTATAGATAAGCGCAGCCAGCTCCTCGCAGTTTTCGCCGTTTATAAGGCACTGCGCCGTCATTTTGCCCTCGGTTATGGTTACGAGCGTTTCTACCCAATAGTATTTTTTTGCGCCGAGATAATCCTCGATATAATCCTTTATATGCGCATACGGCGAAACTCTCAGTTCCTTTACGCCCTGTAAGCCGTCAGTCGTGACATAGGAATTTTTAGGGCTGAAATATGTATGCTTTCTTCCGTCAAAGCTGTTTTCCTTAACGCTTATCTCTTTCTCATCGTGAGATTTGAAATTGTCATAAACGACCATTCCGAAATTTGTCGCAGCCTTCTCGATCGCTTCAGCCTTCGTTTCTCCCCTGCCGATATATCTCTGGCAAACAAGACTTTCGGCGTTCGGCATTGCGATAAGAACCGTTACAACGCTTGAATAGCTGATGCTGCCCTTGTTCGTATCGACGCTCAGCACCGTTATCTCAAAGCCCTCCTCGGTCGTTATCGCGGCGTTATTTTCTTTTTTGAAAGACCCGGGAAGACATTTCATTATCGTTTCAGCGGCTATATCCTTATCGGTCTTTTTGTTGACTATCGGAGTTTTCCCGAAGATCTCGTCCGCCGCGCCAATAGTAGTAACCGTTTTGGGCGCGAGCTTTTTGTTTTTATTCTTGTTTTTATCAAACATTCCGAAAATGCTCATATAAACACCCCTATAAATTCCGCCGTCAGAATCTTACCTTTACAGCGTTAGCGTGCGCGGTAAGACTCTCCTTTTCAGCCATAAGAACAATATCGTCCTTTGCCTCTCCGAGCGCGTCGCGGGTATAGTATATAAAGCTCGAACGCTTTTCAAAGCTGTTTACCGAAAGCGGCGAGAAGAAGCGCGCCGTGCCGCTTGTGGGAAGAACGTGGTTAGGTCCTGCGTAATAATCGCCGAGCGGTTCGGGTGCGTATGCGCCCAAAAATACAGATCCGACATTATCCAGCCTGCCGATATACTCCATCGGGTTTTCAAAAAGCACCTCGAGATGCTCGGGCGCAAGGCGGTTTGCTATGCGGCAGGCGTTGTGCTTGCAGGGGCAAACTATTATCGCGCCGTAATTTTTCAGCGATTCGAGTATAATTTCTTTTCTTGAAAGCTCTGCGGACTGTCTTTCAAGCTCCGCGATAGTTTCATCTGCAAGCTTATCGCTTGTGGTTATCAGTATAGAGGAAGCAAGCCTGTCATGCTCTGCCTGCGACATAAGATCGGCGGCGACATATTTCGGATCGGCTGTTTCATCTGCAAGTATAAGTATCTCGCTCGGTCCTGCGACCATATCTATATCCACCGTGCCGTAAAGCTGTTTTTTAGCTGTTGCGACAAAAATATTTCCAGGTCCGACAATTTTGTCCACCTTGGGTATTTCCTCCGTGCCGAACG
>CANQCJ010000040.1 GCA_947589205.1 uncultured Ruminococcus sp.
CGAGGCTACCACCACGTCGCCGATGTTTGCATATCTTCTGCGTGTTCCGCCCAATACTCTTATGCACATAAGCTCCTTTGCTCCGGAGTTATCTGCAACCTTGAGATAAGACTGCATCTGAATCACAGCGCGTTCCTCCTTTCGCTAAATCAATATCGGATTTTTTCAAAAAAGGCTTGTATTACTTAGCCTGCTCGAGAACCCTCACCAATCTCCATCTCTTATCCTTGGAAAGAGGTCTGGTCTCCATGATCTCGACCTTATCGCCCATCTTGCACACATTTTCAGCATCGTGAGCTTTAAGCTTTATGGTCCTTTTTATGATCTTCTTATAGAGCGGATGCGCTACATTATCCTCGATAGCTACTACGATAGTCTTGTCCATCTTGTCGGAAACGACAGTGCCCACTCTGGTTTTTCTAAGATTTCTTTCGCTCATTGCAGGTCCTCCCTTCAGGCGTTTTCATTGCTGCGAAGAACGGTCTTGACTCTCGCGATATCCTTCTTGACAGCTTTCATTCTCATAGGATTTTCAAGCTGGTTTACAGCGTGCTGAAAACGAAGGTTAAAAAGCTCCTGCTTCAGCTCCGCGAGCTTCTGTTCAAGCTCGGCTGCCGACATATCTCTCAATTCACTTGCTTTCATTACTGTTCACCATCCGTTTCTTTCTTAACGAATTTGCACTTGATAGGAAGCTTGTGCATAGCAAGACGCATAGCTTCGCGGGCGACCTCTTCGCTTACGCCTGCGATCTCAAACATAACGCGGCCGGGCTTTACTACCGCTACCCAGTATTCCGGCGAGCCTTTACCTGAACCCATTCGCGTTTCCGCGGGCTTCTCGGTAACGGGCTTGTCGGGGAATATCTTTATCCATACCTGTCCGCCTCTCTTGATGTATCTTGTCATCGCGATACGGGCGGCCTCTATCTGGTTAGAGGTTATCCATGCCGGCTCTAACGCCTGGAGACCGAAATCTCCGTTTGTTACCTTATTTCCTCTGGTCGCCTTTCCTTTAAGGCGTCCTCTCTGCACTCTTCTGTACTTTACTCTCTTAGGAAGCAGCATCAGTTGTTACCCCCTTCTGTTTTATTGGGACGGGGTCTCCTCTGACCGCCGCGTCTGTCGTCGTTTCTTCTTCTGGGCTTTCTCTCGGTCTTTCTGTCAGAAGCCGCTACTTCGCCCTTGAGGACCTCTCCTCTGTAGATCCATACCTTTACGCCTATTTTTCCGTAGGTCGTGCTCGCCTCGGCAAAGCCGTAGTCGATATCGGCACGTATAGTCTGCAGCGGGATCGTTCCCTCGTGATAGCTTTCCGCACGCGCTATTTCCGCGCCCGCAAGTCTGCCGCTTACTCTGGTCTTTATTCCCTTTGCGCCTAACTTCATCGCTCTGCCGATAGACTGCTTCATCGCTCTTCTGAAGGATACTCTGTCCTCAAGATCGTGAGCTATCTTTTCTGCAACGAGCTGTGCGTTGATGTCGGGCGACTTGACCTCGATTATATTTATTGAAACCTTCTTGCCGGTCATCTTCTCGATGTCGGCTCTGAGCTTCTCTATCTCCGCGCCGCCTTTTCCGATAACGAGACCGGGCTTGGCGCAGTGAACGTGGATCCTTACCTTCTGTCCGCCCTCGCTGTCAGCGAAACGTTCGATCTCTATCTTCGGTACGCCGGCGTAAACGGATCTGCTGTTGAGATTCTTTGATCTGGTGTTGAGCTTCTTTAAAATAAATTTGCGGATGCTGTGATCCTCTACAAGCGTATCTCCGAAGTCGCTCTTGCCGGCAAACCAACGGGAATCCCAATCCTTTATCACACCGACTCTGAGTCCGTGCGGATTAACCTTCTGGCCCATAATTTACCTCCTCTATTACGCTTATTCTTTTTCCTTGAGCACCACGGTGATATGCGATGTTCTCTTAAGGATTCGATAGGCTCTGCCCTGTGCTCTCGGCATGATGCGCTTCATTATCGGTCCGGGGCAAACGTAGCATTCGGCAACATAGAGATTTCTTACATCCATGTCGTGATTGTTTTCTGCGTTTGCGGCGGCGGACTTTAAGAGCTTTGCAAGATATTCACTGGCAGCCTTGGGTGTATTGTTTACTGTCGCGAGCGCGACCTCGTAATCCTTTCCTCTGATAAGATCCAGCACTATCTGGACCTTTCTCGGAGCTATCCTGGCGCTTCTTAAAATTGCCTTTGCTTCCATGCTGAATTTCCTCCTTTATGCGCCGTTATTTCTTTCCGTTATTGGATGTCTTTGAACCGGCGTGACCCTTGTAGGTTCTTGTCGGAGCAAATTCTCCGAGCTTATGTCCCACCATATCCTCTGTGACATAAACCGGAACGTGCTTGCGTCCGTCGTGAACTGCGAATGTATGACCTACGAAATCAGGAAAGATCGTCGAAGCTCTGCTCCATGTCTTTACTACCTTTTTCTCTCCTGCCTCATTCATTGCATTGACCTTTTTCATAAGAGACTCTTCAACGTAAGGTCCTTTTTTTACACTTCTTCCCATGTTATCATCTGCCTCCTTTCAGCATTACTTGCCGTTTCTGCGCTTAACGATATACTTATCGGAACGATGATGCTTTGCACGGGTCTTATATCCCAGTGTAGGCTTGCCCCAAGGGGTAACAGGTCCGGGACGTCCGACAGGAGATTTGCCCTCGCCGCCTCCGTGAGGGTGATCGCACGGGTTCATGACAGAACCTCTTACGGTAGGTCTCCAGCCCATATGACGCTTTCTTCCGGCTTTACCGATATTTACGTTCTCATGGTCGATGTTTCCTACCTGTCCGATCGTCGCCATGCAGTTTATGGGAAGTCGTCTCATCTCACCCGAGGGAAGTCTTACGAGCGCGTATGCGCCCTCCTTACCCATGAGCTGCGCCATGTTTCCGGCGCTGCGGACGAGCTGCGCGCCCTTTCCGGGATAAAGCTCGAGGTTATGGATAAAGGTTCCGACCGGGATATTTGCAAGCGCGAGCGCGTTGCCGGGCTTGATGTCGGCGGTCTCGCCGGATCTTATCGTATCGCCCGCCTTTAATCCGTTAGGTGCGATGATATATCTTTTTTCTCCGTCCTCATACTCGACGAGCGCTATGAACGCCGAGCGGTTGGGATCGTATTCGATAGTGAGTACGGTCGCGTTCATATCCGGCTTGTTTCTTTTAAAGTCGATAACGCGGTACTTTCTTCTCACTCCGCCGCCTCTGTGGCGAACGGTTATCCTGCCGTAGCTGTTTCTTCCGCTGTGCTTATCCATCGGTTCGAGAAGAGCCTTGCAGGGAGCCGCCTTGCTGAGCCCCGAATAATCCGTAACGGTCATTCCGCGGCGTCCGGGAGTAGTAGGCTTATAGCTCTTTATTGCCATTTTATTTCACTCCTTATTGTTTTAAGGTTTTGCAGGCGTTTAAACGCCTATACTTTTCTTAAAGGCCTTTTGTCAAGCCTGTCAGAACATTCCGTCGAAGAATTCTATAGTCTTTCCTTCCGCGATGGTAACGATCGCCTTTTTCCTGTCGGGGCGATATCCGACGAATCTGCCCATTCTCTTCTGCTTGCCCTTGACGCTTATGGTATTTACCTTTACTACCTTTACGTCGAAAAGGCTCTCGACCGCCTTGGCGATCTCTACCTTTGTGGAATCCTTCGCTACCTCAAAGGTGTATTTTCTGTCCTCGAGCCTTCCTATGGAATCCTCGGTGATAACGGGCTTTAATATGATATCGGAAGCTATCTTTTCCATTATGCGTAAACCTCCTCGATACCGGCTACCGCGCTCTTAGCAACGATAAATTTATCGCAGTTAAGTATATCGTAAACGCAGAGTGTGTTTACTGTCGCGGTCTTTACTCCGGGAATATTGGCTGCGCTCTTTACAAGCTTCTTGTCTGCCGAATCGGTAACTATAAGAGCCTTCTTGTCCGCGCCGAGCGCCTTTAACATCTCAACAACGGTCTTGGTCTTGAACTCGTCGAGCTTTATCTCGTCTACAACGATCATATCGCTGTCGAGCACCTTTGAAGAAAACGCCGACTTCATGGCGAGCCTTTTCTCCTTCTTGTTGAGCGAATAGCTGTAATCTCTCGGCTTAGGTCCCAAGGCTACTCCGCCGTGTACCCACTGAGGCGCTCTGGTAGAGCCCTGACGGGCATGACCTGTTCCCTTTTGCCTCCAGGGCTTCCTTCCGCCGCCGCTTACCTCTGTTCTTGTGAGCGTGCTCTGCGTGCCCTGTCTCTGGTTCGCAAGATAATTTACTACCATAGCGTGCATTACCGTTTTATTAGGCTTTATACCGAAAACAGCGTCGTTAAGCTCAAGGTCAGATACTTTATTGCCCTTCATATCAAAAACTGAAATCTGTGACATTTATAATTCCTCCTTCCGTTAAGCCTTCTTAACGCAATCGACTATCGTCACCGTACCGTTCTTGGGTCCGGGCACTGCGCCCTTGATCGCGATAAGATTGTTTTCGGCGTCAACTTTAACTATCTCAAGATTCTGTACTGTGACCTTCTCCGCGCCCATGTGACCCGGCATTCCCTTGCCCTTGTAAATTCTCGAGGGCGAGGAGCACGCGCCCATTGAGCCTGCGTGTCTGTGTACGGGGCCCGTACCGTGGGACTCTTTAAGTCTTGCGTTGTTGTGACGCTTTATCGTACCGGTATAGCCCTTACCCTTGCTCGTACCGCTTACGTCAACGATGTCGCCGACCTGGAAAATGTCAGCCTTAACGATGTCCTTTACGTTGTAGCCGCTGCAATCGTCGAATCTGAACTCTTTAAGAGTCCTCTTGAGAGCTACGTCCGCCTTCTTGAAATGTCCGGCAAGAGGCTTGTTCACGTTCTTAGCTCTGATGTCGCCGAAGCCTAACTGCACCGCTTCATATCCGTCGTTCTCAGCCGTTTTCTTCTGAACGACAACGCACGGACCTGCTTCAACGACCGTTACGGGAATGACCCTTCCCGCTTCGTCGAAGATCTGCGTCATACCGATCTTCTTTGCAATAATACCTTTTTGCATTTTTCTTTCCTCCTAATCAGGTTATAGGTTGAGATCATCCCAACATGACCCGCGTAAAAGCTGTTCGTTGTGAGATCGCACGCGATCTCAGTTGGAGGATCACTTGATCTCCATTACGATGCTTACGCCGGCAGGAAGCTCAAGATTTTCAAGGGTCGATGTAGTTTCCTTTGTGGGTCTTAAAACGTCGATAAGTCTTTTGTGAGTTCTCATCTCAAACTGCTCGCGGCTGTCCTTATACTTATGGACGGCGCGGAGAATGGTAACTATCTCCTTATCGGTGGGGAGGGGTATAGGTCCGCTGACCTTAGCTCCCGAACGCTTTACTACCTCGACGATCTTAGCCGCAGCAGCGTCTACCGTCGCGTGCTCATAGCCCTTGATCTTGATCCTTATCTTCTCATTGACTGCCATTTTTAAATCGCCTCCTTGTGCGTTTTTATAAAGTATGGGGGACGAAATACTGTTTTATGCGCCGTTTCCAACCTACCCGTGTGTTCCGCGTTTTTGCCATAAAAAATCCCGAAAACTCGGCAGACTTTTCGGACAAAAACAGCGCTAAAGCCATGATACCCAAAAGCGGCATAAGACACAAAGCCGCCTTTCGCAAGAAAGCATCAAAAGCACACACAGCGCATATTTTACAGCCGCCCGGTTTAAAATCGGACATACTCGGCGGAAATTACCCGGCGCACCGCCGGCAACCTCCCGCTTCATCGCATATCTTTTACGGCGCGCAAAAGCCGCGCGCCAATTGCAGTCACGCAAGAAATATTATACACCATTTTCCTGCGTTTTACAAGAGCCGAGCGGCTGATTTAACATATTATTTACAATTTAAGCGGTAGATTTTTTTTCGCATATTTTAAGATTTTTTGTGCATTTTTACAGAAGCGGTTCTAAAAGCTTCAAAAGCGCCGAGAGCATTCTCTTTTTGAACGGTCTTGCAAGACAATCGTCCTTAGTGACCTCCCTGCATTGATTTTCAAACATATTCAGAAAATCCTTCTTTACGTCCGCCACCGCGTTTACGTTATACATAAAGCAGCCGTTCTCAAAGTGCAGATATAAGCTTCGGTAGTCGAGGTTTATCGTTCCCACGACCGCCTTTATATCGTCGGAGACGAACATTTTAGCGTGATTGAAGCCGTTATACTCGTATATGCGGACGTTTGAATCAATGAGCTGTTCAAAATAGCTTATGCCCATTTCCTTTACATACCATTTGTCGGGTATGCCGGGAACGATTATGCGGACGTCGACGCCTCTTTTCGACGCATAGCAGAGCGCGGTTATCATTTCCTCGCTCAATATAAGGTAGGGCGTCGAGATATAGCAGTAATCGCGCGCGGTGTAGAGAATGTTCATATATGTTATCTTGCCTACGTCCTCGTCGTCGAGCGGCGAATCGCCGTAGGGCAGAACATAGCCCTCGGAGCTTTGCACAATGCCGGCAGTCGGTCGGTAAAGCTCGTAATCGGCGATCTTCTGCGTGGGATTTATGACCTCCCACATCTGCAAAAACATCATCGTCAGATTCCACACCGCGTCGCCCTTGAGCATTACCGCCGTATCCTTCCAGTAGCCGAAGCGGGTAATGCGGTTGATGTATTCGTCCGCGAAATTGTCCCCGCCGGTAAAGGCGGTATTGCCGTCTATCACGACTATTTTCCTATGGTCGCGGTTGTTCTGTATAGACGACAGCATCGGCACGAACGGCTGATATATCGCGGTCTTTATTCCCATTTCCGTCAGCCTTTTATCATAGTTGAACGGCAGCAGATGCTGCGAACCCATTCCGTCATAGATAAAACGCACGTCAACGCCGCGGTCAGCCTTTTGCTTTAAAATATCTATCACCTCATCGAGCAGCTCTCCCTGGTCGACTATGAACATTTCAATAAAAATAAAGCTTGTCGCTTTCATAAGCTCCTGCTTTAACACTTCAAACTTCTCTTCTCCGCTGGGAAAATATGTCACCTCGGTGTTGGTATGGATCGGATACCCGCCGTAATTTGCCATATATTCGGCATAGCGGCAGACCTCCTCGTCCTGCTCTCTTAATCTTTTAGCGGTCTCCCTGTCCGGCAGCAGATACCTCCGCGTGTCTCCGCACTTTTTGGCGTACATATTTCTTATGACCCTCATAGAAAACTGATTGTTCAAAAAGAAGTATATCGCCACCGTGAACACCGGAAAGGCTACAAGCGGCACGAGCCAGCCTATTTTAAACTCGCTCTTTGTTTTCTTATTAATAATGTATACCGCCGTTATCGCCGCAAGCGCCTGAAAGATTATCTGCATTTTCGCAGAATATCTCTCCAGTCCGAAGAACATAAAGCCTATAAGCGCGATCTGCGCCGCGAGCAGGAGTATAACTATAGTCCTCTGCGTGCAGATAAACACGAGCGTTTGTTTTATGCGTTTTGATATCTTCGGTCTTTTCTTTCCTTTTTCTTCCTTTTCCATATATCAATTTACCTCTTGCCGTAAGCGCGTCAGATAAACATTGCCATAAGCTTAGTCTCCGTTTTGGAAGCCTTCACCCTTTCGCCGTCTATGATAATGCTTTTTACTCTGATATCCGCGCCCGCTGAGAAAGCTATTTCCCACTGTTCGGAACGTTTGGTTTCGCCTTTATATGTACAGCTCATCGTGAACGGATCTACCGACCAGCTTCCCGACTCAAAGTAACCGTCTATCGCTTCCCCGAAATTATCATGAGCCATTTTCATCTCGCTTTTAAATTCATAGGAAGCCGTTTTTACTCTGAACACCTGAACGGTGAATATCACGATATAAGCCGCCGTTATTATGACAGCCGCCGTCAGCAGCTTGTATACTGCCGCCGCCTTTTTTGACAAAGCGCGCTTCGGCTTTTCCGCTTTTGGTCTGACGGCGTTTGATCTTGTCTGAACGGGTCTTGAAACCGTCTGAGGAGCTTTTTGTACATAACTGCGGCGGGGCGGATCTTTAGAAACCACCCTGCCGCAGCGCGCGCATAGCTTATCGCCGTCTTTTAACGGTGCGCCGCAGCCTTTACAGCGTTTTTTTGCCATAGCTTAAAAATACCTTATGACCGCTACGACTCTGCCGAGTATAGCGGCGTTGTCTGTAATTATCGGATCCATGCTGTCGTTTTCCGGCTGGAGCCGATAATGTCCGTCCTCCTTATAAAAACGTTTGACCGTCGCGGAATCATCGTCAACGAGCACGACCGCGATCTCGCCGTTTTCGACTACCGGGACCTGCTCCGCCACAACTATATCTCCGTCGAGTATAGCCGCGTTTATCATCGACTCTCCGCGCACCTTAAGCGCGAAAAGCTCGTTGGAATAGTTCTTCGGCGGGTTGAAGTCTATATATTCGCTTATCTGCTCGATAGCCGTAATGGGAAGTCCCGCCGTGACCGTTCCGACAAGCGGCACTTTTACAGCCGTCTGTCCCGCGAGCCTTATCGCGCGGTTTAATTTGTCCTGCTTTTCAAGATAACCCTTCTCGGTGAGCAGTCTTATCGCGCGGTGAGCCGTGGAGGTGGATTTGAAGCCGCAGCCCGCGCATATCTCTCTGACCGAGGGCGCGTACCCCTCTTCAATTCTCTGCTTTATGAATTCGTAAGCCTTTCGTTCGCTTTCGGAAATCCTGTCGTTCATGAAAATTCATCCCCTTTCAGCCTTTCAAGCAGCATTTTCGCCGCCTTGTAAACATCGCCGCAGCCCATAGCTATCACCATATCCCCCGGCTGCGCATGGTTAGCTATATATTCCACACACTGCGAAAAATTGTGCCGCTTCTGTTCGGCAGTCTGCGCGTCGGCTATATCGTGCGGAGTGTCGAACCAGACCGCTCCCGGTATCCTTTGCGCTAACTGTTCGGCGTACACGCCGTTATCGTTCCTTTCGCGGCTGCCCATGATGTCCGTTATAACGGCGGTGTCCGCTATCGACAGCGCGTCTACAAAATCGTCCATAAGAAGCTGAGTGCGCGAATAGGTGAACGGCTGGAACAGCGCCCATATCCTTTTAAAATCAAGCGTTTTTGCGGCGTTTAGCGCGGAAGCTATCTCCGCAGGGTGGTGAGCGTAATCGTCCACGACGGTTATGCCGCGTTCCTCGCCCAATTTTTCAAACCGCCTTGCCGCTCCTCTGAACACCTGAAGTCCCATTTCTATGCCGTCGTAGGAGACCCCCGCGCTCCTTGCCGCAGCAGCAGCCGCAAGCGCGTTGAGCACGTTATGCTTTCCGGGAACGAATATCGCAAGCTCTCTTACAAGCTCTCCCTTTTCATACAGCTCAAAGCAGGTGGTCATACCCTTTACGCTCGTTATTTTTGCCGAATAATCGTTATCCTCGTTAAATCCGAAGGTAATATATTCCATTCCCTCAAGCGCGTCACGGGTATTCCTGTCGTCGCCGTTGGCTATCACGACCCTTGCCTTTTGCGCAAACTCTCTGAACGAAGCCTTTATATTATCGAGCGAGCCGAAATAATCGAGGTGATCCGCGTCGATGTTGAGTATCACGGCGGTGTCCCTTTTAAATTTAAGAAAATGATCTTTAAATTCGCACGCCTCGCATACCATTATATCGCTTTTTCCGACTCTGCCCGAGCCGCCTATGCTTTTGAGCTTTCCGCCGATAACGCAGGAAATATCAACGCCCTCTTCAAGAAATATCTGCGTCAGCATGGACGTTGCGGTAGTTTTTCCGTGCGTTCCCGAAACGCCTATCGAATTTTTATAAAGCGAGGTGAGCAGACCGAGTATCTCGCTGCGTTCGGCTACATATGCGCCGCTGCTCCTCGCCGCCATAAGCTCGGGATTATCGTCGAGCACTGCGGCGGTATATATCACAAGATCCGCGTCCCCGATGTTTTCCGCCCTCTGCCCGAGAGTTACCTCTATACCCATATCCCTCACGGCGCGCAGCGTTTCCGTTTCGTTGTTGTCCGAACCGGTGATATAGTATCCCTTTGCGTGAAGTATCTGAGCTATGGGGTACATTCCCGAGCCTCCGATGCCGATAAAATGCAGATGCTTTTTGTTTTTGAGCTGTTGAATATCGAGCATAGCTATCTAAGCCTCCGTTTAATATATTCTATTTATATTATAATACATATTTTCAAAAAAATAAAGTATTTTTTGAATATTTTTTCACTTACCGCGCAAAACTTTTTACATAGACCTAATTTTGCTGAAAGGACGTGCATTTTTTATGAACATTTCCGAAATAAAGGTACGCAGGATCATTCCTTCGGGAAAGCTGCGCGGCATTGTGAGCATTACCATCGACGATGTTCTCGCCATTCACGATATCAAAATAGTTCAGGGCGAGGAACGGCTTTTTGTCGCCATGCCGAGCCGCCGCGATGAGAGCGGACTTTTCAGGGATATAGTTCACCCGATAAATTCCTCCACACGGCGCGAGGTAGAAGAAGAGATCCTCGCCGCCTATCAGATGGAGCTTGACAGGCAAACGGCGGAGGATGAAGCGTAGATCCGAAAAAAGGGGAGCTGCCGAGCGCAGATCCCCCTTTGTTTTTATCGGCGCGTTATCAAGCCTTGCCCGCAGCGATGAACCTCTTGAGGTCGTTTGCGTTAAGGCATTTTTCAAGAGCGACCTCCATAGTTATCATTCTGTCG
The DNA here is from genome assembly GCA_947589205.1 of uncultured Ruminococcus sp. Taxonomy (GTDB): domain Bacteria; phylum Bacillota; class Clostridia; order Oscillospirales; family Ruminococcaceae; genus YE71. The sequence goes on from CANQCJ010000040.1 coordinate 10,677, forward strand.
TTTACGAGCTTGGCAAGCTCCTGGTCGAGCGTCTGCATTCCGTACTGTTTACCTGTCTGCATCGCCGAACCGATAAGGTGTACCTTGTCGTCACGGATCATAGCCTTTATGGAGTCGGTAGCGGCAAGTATCTCGCAGCAGGCGACACGGCTCGTTCCGTCAAGCGTGCGGCAGAGCGTCTGCGTGCATATTCCTACAAGAACGGAAGCAAGCTGAGTTCTTATCTGGTGCTGCTGGTGAGCAGGGAAAACGTCTATGATACGGTCGATGGTGGACGCCGCGTCTGTCGTATGGAGCGTGCTCATTACAAGGTGTCCCGTTTCAGCGGCGGTAACGGCGGCTTCGATAGTCTCGAAGTCACGCATTTCTCCGACGAGTATGATGTCCGGGTCCTCACGGAGGGCGGCGCGGAGAGCCATCGAGAAGCTCGGTACGTCTCCGCCGATCTCACGCTGGTTTACCATACATCTCTTATGCGCGTGCATATATTCGATAGGGTCCTCAACGGTGATTATGTGAGCCGATTTGTGCAGGTTTACATGGTCTATCATAGCCGCAAGCGTTGTTGATTTACCCGAACCGGTAGGACCGGTAACGAGAACAAGTCCACGGGGACGCATAGCAAATTCCGCAAGAACGGGCGGCAGGTCGAGGTCGGTAAGCGTCGGGATATCGTTTCTTAAAAGACGTATCGCTATCGCGGTGTTTCCCCTCTGACGGTAAACGTTGACACGGTGACGGAAGCCGCGGATAGAAACATATGTAAAGTCGGTGTCTATATGGTCTCTGATAGACTGCATCTGCTTTTCGTTCGTCATGCTGCGGCAGATGCCCTGAATATCTATCTCGGTCATGTCCGGATAGGAGGAAAGCTTTCTCAGATTACCGCCCTGACGTACTATAGGGGGGATACCTACCGTGAAGTGAAGGTCGGAGCATCCGAGCGCTCTCGATTCGTCAAGAATTTTGTTGATGTCTAAAGCCATGTTATTTACCTCCGTAAATGTATTTTTTTAACGCTGTACGGCACGATACATACCATACGCAAAAATTGTACCGTTCTGTTAAACTGCATATGTAACGCGGACAAGCTCTTCGATAGAGGTCTTGCCCTCCTGAACGAGCTGAGAAACGTTGTCGCGCAGCAGCTTGCAGCCTTCTTGGCTGGCGAGCTCCTGTATCTCGTCCGCTTTAGCTCCTCTTGTGATAAGCGCAGCCATAGCGGGTGTGGAAAGAAGTATCTCGTGGATAGCTGTTCTTCCCTTATAGCCGGTATTATGGCAGGCAGGACAGCCGCCCGCGTCGTATACCTGTACCGAATGATCTATTCCCATAAGGTCGTTTTCCTCCGGCGTGGACATTCTCGGCTTTTTGCAGTCGGGGCAGAGTACCTTTGTAAGTCTCTGCGCTACTATTCCGATAAGCGAGGTCGCTACCATGTAAGCTTCAACGCCCATATCGACAAGACGGGTCACGGTTGAAGCCGCATCGTTGGTATGCAGTGTGGAAAGCACAAGGTGTCCCGTTATCGCGGCTCTTATCGCAATAGAGGCGGTCTCGGCGTCACGCATTTCTCCGACCATTATGATATCCGGGTCCTGACGGAGGATAGAACGAAGCGCGGCATCGAAGGTCATTCCGGCTTTATCATTTATCTGGCACTGGTTTATGCCCTCAACACGTTTTTCAACAGGGTCCTCGACCGTTATAACGTTGAGATTAGGCTTGGCTATCTCGCCGAGGGCGGCGTAAAGAGTCGTAGATTTACCGGAACCTGTAGGACCGGTAACGAGAACAACGCCCTGCGGTACTTTAAGGCAGGAAGCAAAACGCTGATAGTTGTAATCGGTCATGCCGAGGTCGGTTATTTTTCTCAATGACATATCGCCGGTGGCAAGTATACGTATAACGATCTTTTCGCCGTATACCATAGGAAGATTAGATACACGAAGGTCGAGTACCGTTCCGTCGACGACCTGAGACATACGTCCGTCCTGAGGTATTCTCTTTTCTGCGATGTTCATTCCGCTTAATATTTTAAAACGCGTTACAAGCGAAACGTGGAGCGCGGAGGAGATCGTCATAAGCTCTATAAGGTCGCCGTTTACTCTTATTCTTATCTTTGTGAATTTCTTGAACGGCTCGATGTGGATATCCGTGCAGTCCTTGCGGTAGGATTCTTCGATAATAGCCGACGCAAGCTTAACGATAGGCGCGTTGTCGATACGGTCGTTTGACGCTTCGTTTACGAGATCGTCAAGGCTTGCCTGCTCCTCCTTTTCCTTTGTCGCTTCTTCAACGATAGACGTGGTCTGACCGACGGAATACATTCTTCCTATCGCTCTGTTTACCGCGCCCTTTGTCGCCATTGCAACGGAAATGCTCAGACCCGTCGCGGCTCTCAGGTCCTCCATCATGTAGAAGTTTGAAGGCTCGCTGGTAGCGACTGTAAGACGCTTGCCCATTTTGCTTACGGCTATAGCCGTATACTTTCTTGCCATCTCCTCCGGGATAAGCTTTACGAGGTCGGGGGCAAGCTCCGCCTTGTCAAGGTCTATAAAAGAGATATTAAGACGTTCCGCAAGTACTTCTGAAAACTGGTTCTCGGTGACAAGCTTCATTTGTATAAGCGCATCTCCGAACATTAGTCTTTCCTTGCTCTCCTTTTGCTTGGCAAGTACCTGTTTTAGCTGTTCCTCCGTGATAAGTCCTTTTTGGATCAAGTGTTCACCGATAGGTATGTTTTTCATAACTTCATAACTCCTTTTCCTGCGGCGGTATACGCTTTTTTAAGATGTCCCCACACCTTCCGCTGCAGCTCTGCCTGCCGCTTGGCAAAACGCACGGTTTCTATAAATTAATATTTTTTGATAGCTCTTGAAATTGTATGCAAAGTGTGATAAAATATAATTGAAATGATTTTAAAGGGGGGATAAAAAATGTCCGAAACGCTTCAGTATAACATTTTTGTCGTTATCATGTATTTTATGTATTTTCTTTTCGGCGCGGCGGTCGGAAGCTTCCTTAACGTCTGCATTTACCGTCTGC
>CANQCJ010000041.1 GCA_947589205.1 uncultured Ruminococcus sp.
GGTGTATTTCCCAAGTGCGGAGATAGCTAAAAAGGTTTGTGATCGACTGAATGAGGAGCTTGAAAATGCTTAAAATAATACCCTGCACCTACAAGGCAGCTTGCGAATATGTGTACAAGCACCACAGACATCATCGCGCACCTGTCGGCTGTAAATTCAGCATAGCCGTGTCGGACGGTGATACCATTCATGGAGTCGCTATCTGCGGCAGACCCGTGTCAAGGTACCTCGATGACGGCTTCACGCTTGAAATATTGAGAGTCTGCACCGATGGCACTTATAACGCCTGTTCAATGCTCTATGGCGCTTGCTGCCGAATCGCTAAGGCGATGGGGTACACAAAGGTTATTACCTATACGCTTGTTTCAGAAAGCGGTGCAAGCCTTAGAGCGAGCGGATTCACGAATGAAGGAACAGCGGGCAAGCCGCATTGGACGGGCGTTAGAGACAGGCGGCGGGATCTGCCGAATGAGTTTAAAAATCGGTGGGTAAGGAGGTTGAAACAATGACTGAACAAGAAATAATGAAACGAATAGTGCAAACCAAACAGCAGTTGAACGAGCTGCGAGTTGAACTTGAAAAGCTTGAAAACGAACAGTCATTCAAGCGCGTAGCATTCGGAGAAAAATACTATAGGATCCGCGAACACTCCGATAGTTACGCTTACATCACTTGCGTATACGAATGTCTCGGAAGCGATGACGCGAGTAACTATGCGAACAACAACTACTTTCATAGTGCAGAACGCGCGAGCGAAGTCCTTGATAAAATAAAATTCTTATTGAAAATTGAGCGGCTTCATGATAATTATTGCCCGGAGTATACGCCGAATTTTGAAGCCGATCTGCCTAAATATTTTATTTTGTACAATCCCACGAACAAAAAATACTTTTACTCGGAAGCTCCTTATCGGTGGATTCAAAGTGTATCACAGGTGTATTTTCCAAGTGCGGAGATAGCTAAAAAGGTTTGTGATCGACTGAATGAGGAGGTGATAAAAAATGAATGAAAGGGTAAAGCGTTCGCTCACATTGTTTCAACTGTGGGAAGAATCGCTGACAGATCTTAATATTGTTGAAAAGGCTTTTGTTTTTGGGATCATCAGAAATGCTTTTAAAAACGCTGTAGAAAGAATCAAGAAGGAGAAAATGGAGGAAAACGAAAATGGCAAAATGGATCGAGACCAATTCCGGTAAGCTTGTCAATCTTGAAAGGGTGTGCAAGATCTACACCTATAAAAATTCAATTATTAAAGATCTTTATATGATAGTCTACTGCTTTTCAGCAAATGGAGCTGCCGTATACTGCGAGGAATCAGCTTACGAGAGCGAGGAAGAACGCGATAGACGCTTTGACGAGATAAAGGCAATGCTGCTTGGGGAAGAAAGCTAAAGTGATCAAAACGACAACCCCGAATTATTAAAGTAAAAAACAAGTCAGACAGATGAAAAACAGAAAGGAAATGATACTATGAAGGAAGTACAGCACAAGAAACTGTCGCGCTCATCGGGAATAACTATCCCGAAGCTTATGAGGACATCGGTGGGTATGCTGCCGGGAACGGCGGTCGATCTCACCGAAACCCCGGAGGGCGGAATACTCATCAGCAAGCATATTTCCGTATGCCGTTTCTGCGGCAGTCCGGAAAAGGTGGTAAGCTATTGCAATGAGGAGATATGCGCTGAATGTGCAAAGAAGATACTGGAGGAGGCTGAACACAATGCTTGAAAATGCAGATGAAAAGATAAGACGCTATCGGGAAATAAAGCTCGAAATAGGCAGGCTCAAAAACGAAGCCGACATCATAGAAGGCGAGTTTCTAAAAGCTATGGAAAGCGACCTTGAGGATACAAAATATAAGTCGGTATCATATTCCGACAAAAAGGGCAACAAGGTCACGGCTACTGAGGCTAACATACTTAAAATAATCTATCCTGCATATTTAAAGAAGCTGTTCGGCGAAGCATACAAAGATGTGGTTCAGGAAGAGACCTCCTACAAGCTCTCAGCTCCCGCATCAAGAATGCTCGCTGCCTTGTATAACCGCGAATATCTCAGCGGCGGAAGTGTCGAGCAGCTTGTCGGAACGCTCGGGGTAGACGATAAGAGCGAGAAGGCTTTGCTCAAAAAGCTGAAAGGCAAGAATTTTGAGACCGATGTAAAAAACCTTATGAAGCTCGGTGGGCTGAGCGAGGAAGAAGCAAAGGAAAATGCTTATCTTGTGTCAGAGATATGCGTTTGGCAGGATTTTATGAGACTGCTGCGGCTCAACGGAGAGCCGGCGGAAAGCGATATAGAGGAAGCTCTTCGCTGGATAGACGGAGCTGTTACGGTCGAGCAGACGGCGAAAATAAAGTTTGATATAGCCGGTTAGGAGGCGTTACCTATGGCGAGCAATGAACAGATCAAGCGTATTTACGGACTTGGCGCGGGACTTGGGATCGTTGGGAAAAACAGAGAGGATATGCTTCACGAGCTTATCTTCGGTATCACCGGAAAAAACTCGGTAAAGTCGCTTGACGACAGCGAGGTGCAAAAGGTGCAGACAGAGCTTATCGACCGCCTTCGGCTCGGCTCTCCCGCTCACCCTGCCCATAAAAAAAGATCGCAGACTGCGGAGGGAAACGGAGGTATGGCGACAAAAGAACAGCAGGCTTTGTGCTGGCGTTATTGCTACAGATTGAAAGAGCTTGACCCCGATCCGGCTTCCGCTGCCGTTGCAGACCGTCTTTGCGGCGCGATCCGCAAGGTCTGCAATACCAATATGGTGACTAAAAAAGAACCGTTTCGCTGTGTTACCCAGAAGGATTGCTCTGAGCTGATAGAAATGCTCAAACGCTATGTCAATTCCGCAGAGCGTAAAGCGGCTAAACGGAGCCGATCGGAATGAAGCTTAATATTGATCTGAACAGCCTTACCGAAGAGCAGCGTCTGATGATAGACAGGCTCGGCATCGAAGCGTTTACCGCTCTGGTAAAATACTACGGAGGTCAGACGGTATACATACCTAAAGCCGATGCGTTTATCCGTCTTGAACGCGATGAGCGCATAAGAAACGAGTTTAACGGATACAATTACAAATTCCTTTGCGCCAAATACAACCTGTCCGAACGAACGATACGCGCTATTACTTCGGAAAGAAATACCGCGCTCAAAAACATTGAAGGACAGCTCACTTGGGAGGATATTGAAGTAAAAAAGTGAAGTGCTTCATATTTATCACCCAATATATATATGGTATCATTAGTATGAAAGCTGATGATACCATATTTTTTTGAGAGGGGAAAAACAAAATGAGCGCACAGGAGATCGCTGCGGCTGCTGTAGAGCTGCTGCTTACGGGCGGTCTGGGCGTGATCTCATATTTTCTTAAACGCACCATAGACAGAATAGACAGGTGCGAAAGCGATATAGCGAGAATAAAAGAGGACTATATCACCAAAGAGGATTTTTTTCGAGAACAGGCTAAGACCGACCGAAAGCCGGACAAGATATACGACATTTTACTTGAAATAAAAGGAGGAAGATGACAATGGATATGGACGAGCAGATAAAGCTCATAAAACAGGGAAATTTCAGAGAAAACAACGGCTCTGTAATGCGTACCGTCAATATGCTCAGGCATAAGTATCACAAGCTGCAGAGCGTAAAGAACGCGCTTGTATACATACCGGAGGGAGAGGTGCTTGACAGTATCAATTATCTTCACGAGGCAGGGTATATTCATATAAGGCACGTTCTGACAAAAGAACCGTCAAGTCTTGCCGACTGCGATCCCGAAGAGCTTGAAGCTAAGCTCACCGCAAAGGGAATAAGCCTGCTTGCAGGAGGGATAAGCGATCCCTGTGTGATAGTATGAGCCGAAGAAAGCACAGCAAGATAGATAAGCTGCCGCCCGACATAAAGGACACGGTGGAAGAAATGATAAGAAGCGATTTTACATACGCGGAGATCGCCGACTATATCATGGTGCAGACTGATGTGCCGGTCTCCAAAGCGGCTATATGCCGCTATGCCCGGTCGCTTAATGAATCTATAGAAACGCTGAGAATGGCGCAGGAAAACTTCCGCTGCATTATGGAAGAGATCAACCGCTATCCGGATATGGACACCGGAGAAGGCATAATCAGACTGCTGTCGCACTATGTGCTTGAAAGCATACACAGCACTCCGGAGGAAAACTGGAAAAGCATAAAGCCGGAGGAGCTGATCAAGCAGGCTACGTCACTTGTAAAAGCGGCAAGCTACAAGAAAAATCTCGACATAAAGAATCAAGATATCCTTACAGCAGGCTTCGAGCAGGTCAAGGCTCTTGCGTTTGAAGCGATGGCTAAGGAAGATCCTGAGCTTTATGAGAAGGTGTCAAAATTCCTTGAAAGCAAAAAGGACGAAATAGAATGATATATGTACTTCAGATAAAAAACGGGAAGGAAGACAAGATAATCTCGGAGCTTGAAAAAGCCGATATAACGGCATACGCGCCTAAGCATATACTTCTTGAACGGCGCAGCGGGATATGGGAGCAGCGGATAAAGCCTATCTTTCCCGGTTATGTGTTCGCATCGCTGCGCTTTAGTCCCGAGGCTTATTATAAAATAAAGAGCATTCCCGGGGTCATAAGGATAGCAGGCTCACCAACGCCGCTTTCGGTGTCAGAGGAGCAGCGTTTAAGGTGGCTGTTTGATGCCGGAACGATAGGTGTAAGCCGAGGATATATCTGCAATGGCAGGCTCATAATTACAAAGGGCATACTTAAAGGCAGAGAAAAGGATATCATAGGTCACAGCATACGCCACAAACGCTGCCGGCTATGCTGTAGCATTAACGGCAGAAGGCATATATTTTCCCTAAGCGCGGAAATAACAAAAGACAGCTCTTGCAGTGACGGGTCGATACGTTCCCCGTCAGCGGCATTGCAGGTCACATAAAAGTATACGGCGGAGGATCGTAAAAGGATCCTGCGAATGGCGAAGCTATGTCCGTTTGTAAGACCGTTTAAAACCCTGTTTTAATGGTTCTTAAATCGTTTTAATGATCAAGGCAGTGAAATTATATTACTGACACCTGCAAGCCCTCAGAACGCCGTATATTCGTTCCTGACGAAAGGAGAGAGACAGTGAACAAAAAGAAGCGTGAAGCGATAGAGATCCTCAGCACGGCTATGAAAGATGCCGAGGCTGAAAACGACAGAACAGATATTAAAAGCCTCGGAGAGCTTTCCGGGGCTTTATTAAATGCCAAAAGCAAAGGAGAGCAAAAAAAGCTCATCAAAGATTTTGTGTCCTCGCACAAAGAAATACACAAGCTGCTTGAAGATACCGCTCTTGTAAATTCCGAAGCAGAGCTTGCTCTTATCGAGCTTGCATTCGGAGCTGAAAGCGTCACCGAAGAGGAGCGCACCGATGCGCGGGGAAGAAAGAGCTACAGGCGCACAGTGCATAAGAACGCGCCCGATCTGAGAGCCGTCATGGAATGGCTTAGGAATAAAGACAAGGAAAACTGGGCGGCAAGACCGCAGGCTGAACCGGAGCTTGAAGATACGTCTCAGATCGAGGAGGATATCTATGGAAACTCGGATAAAGCGTAAGAGAACTATCCCTTACAGCTTTTCTAACAAGCACAAGGCGTATATACGCAGAAGTGCGGACTGTGCTATAAACGTAGCCGAAGGCGCAGTCAGAGCCGGAAAGACCGTGGACAACGTGCTTGCTTTTTGTCATGAGCTTAAAACGACAGCGGACAAGATACATCTTGCTTCAGCTTCTACCCTCGGAAATGCTAAGATCATAATAGGCGACTGCAACGGCTTTGGTATAGAGCATTTTTTTCGCGGACAATGCCGCTGGGGAAAATACAAGGGAAATGAAGCTCTCATCATAAAAGGCAAGGACACCGGCTTTAAAGAGAGAATAATCATATTTTCCGGAGCGAGCAACATCGGCAGCTATAGATCTATACGCGGTAATTCCTACGGTATGTGGATCGCAACGGAGATAAATCTGCATCATAAGACATTCGTAGAGGAAGCGTTCAACCGTTCCATAGCCGCCAAGAAGCGCAAGATCTGGTGGGATCTAAACCCGGACAATCCGAAGAGCTGGATATATACGGAGTACATAGACAAGTATCAGCAGGACGCTGCCGAAGGAAGGTTTTTGGGCGGCTATAACTATGAGCATTTTACTATTGATGACAATATCAACATTCCCGACAAACGAAAAGCGGAGGTAAAGTCTCAGTATGATGTAAACTCCATATGGTATAAGCGTGATATACTCGGTATCAGAATGATAGCGGAAGGACTGATATTCAGGGATTTTGCAGAAAATACGCAAAAATACCTGATAAGCACCGCAGATCTTGATGTTAAAAGGATAACCTCTATAAATATCGGTATAGACTTCGGAGGCAACAAATCTAAGACTACGTTTGTAGCTACCGCTTTTATGGACGGCTACAGAGAGCTTGCGGTCATTGCCGATCACAAGATAGACGGCGGCAAGGGCGAGGTTAGTCCGAATGATATATACAAGCATTATATAAGCTTTGTAAAGGCTTTATACAACAGGTATGATCCTATGCTAATAAAGATAGCATGGGCTGATAACGAAGCTCAGACGCTCATCAATGGTCTGAGGTTCGCCTGCAAAAACGCAAGAATAATGACGAGGATAACGGACTGTTACAAGGCACCTAAAAATGACCGTATCTTAGCTCTTTCCATGCTCATGTCTCAGGGGCGTTTTCATGTGCTTGAAAGCTGTAAAAACGTCATAGGAAGTCTTTCGGAGCAGATATGGGATCCGAAGATAACCGACAGAGACGAACGGCTTGACGATGGAACCTGCGATATAGATACGGCTGATGCGCTTGAATACAGCTTCAGCAAATTCATAAAGCTGCTTATAGCGGCAGGAGGTGAGAAATGATGGACGGTCAGATCATCGAGTATCTGAACAGAGAGTACGGCTGCAGCTAGTCAAGAGATTACTATGACGTTATAAAGGTATGGGAGCATTGGTGGAAGGGCTTTTACGAGCCTTTTCATAAGATAAGATTTGATGACGGCAAAAAGCTGAGAACCCGCGAGATGTTCACCATGAAGAAGGCTAAGAAGATCTGCGAGGATTGGGCAAGCCTGCTTATCAATGACAAGACCTTTATCAAGACCTCCGACAGCTATACATCGGAATGGCTCTGCGGAAACAATCAGCTCGGCGGTGTCCTCGGGGACAATAACTTCTGGGATCAGGCGAACGATCTTATGGAACGAATGATGTACTCCGGTACTGCTGCTATAGTTATCCGCCTAAAAAACGCCGTTACAAACACCAAAGGCGAGCTGATCAGAACGCCGGACACAAGGATAGACCTTAACTACCTCGCGGCTGACAAGATCATACCTGTCTCCTCGGACAACGGCATAATAACCGAAGCAGCGTTCGTTTCGGACGTTTGCTTGCGCGGAAGGAACAAGATATATCTTGAAGTACATAGGCTTGAAGCGGGAGAATACGTTATTGAAAATCATGTGTTTTCTACTGATGAGAACAAGGTCACTCTTTTAAAAGAGGAACCTCTTCCTGACGGCATTCCTCGGACGATAAGGACAGGCTCAGGCAAGCCGTGGTTTTCTATCTGCGTTCCTGCGGTAGTCAATACCTACGATAATTCCGGTGGTCTCGGCTGCGCGGTCTTTGCGAACGCGATCGACAATCTCAAAGGTGTGGATATTGCCTTCAACAACCTCAACAGCGATTTCAAGCTCGGTCAGAAAAAAGTATTTTTGAATAAGAATATGCTTTCGGATATATCCGGAGAAAAGAACGTAACGCCGGACGATGTCAATCAGCAGCTATTTTACTTCATCGGTGAAACACTTGATGAAGGCACGAGCAAAATGGTCGTAGAGCACAATCCGGAGCTTCGTGTCAGTGATAACACGGCAGGCATACAAGCTCAGCTCGATTATCTATCCTTTAAGGTAGGCTTCGGTACTAAGCACTACCAATTCAACAGCTCGAGCATAGTCACGGCTACTCAGTACGCCGGAGACAAGCAGGATCTTATCCAGAACGCTCATAAGCATTTCATCAAGGTCGAGGGCTTTCTTCAGCGGCTTATCCGCACTATCCTGTATATAGGGCATGAGTTTATTGACGAGCGAATAGACATGGACGCGAATGTTGAGCTTGTTTTCGACCAGTCACCGCTTGTCGATGAAAACACCGAACGTGCGCGGGATCGCGAGGACGTTTCGGCAGGACTTATGCAGCCGTGGGAATATCGTGTGAAATGGTACGGAGAAGCTGAGGAGCAGGCAAAGAGGATATTGGACGAGGCTGTGAGCGATGATGAGCTTATGGGCTTTGCGGAGGGCATAGGATAATATGCTTACGCCTAAGACGCTTAACGGCTTGCCGGACGAGCTTGTTTCGCTTATTGACGAGCTTCAGACCGAGATAGTAAAGTCTATAGCTAAAAAGATAGTCAACTCCGACTATCTTAAACCGTCCGCCAAATGGCAGATATACAAGGCACAGCAGCTAAGGCTTTCTACTAATGAGGTCAACAAGCTGATATCCGGGTTTACCGGCAAAAGCAAAAGAGAGATAGCTGCGCTCTACACCGATGCCTGCAAACGTTCCATAGGCGAGGATGCTAAAATATACCGCGCCTTTGGTAAGGACGCGGAATCTTTCACACGGTCTGTTGCGTTTTCAAACGCGCTTAAAGCAGGAATAAAGAATGCAAACGGCATGATGAAAAACCTTACCGGGTCTATGGTCATTTCCTCACGAAGCACGGTAACTCATCTTATGGACATGGCTTATCTTAAGGTGCTGAGCGGAGCATTCTCACCGCAGGAAGCAATATACAGCGCGGTCGCCGAGCTTGCCGACAAGGGGATATATACCGTATCCTACAAGAGCGGGCGCACTGATCAGGCGGACGTTGCCGTTAGACGCGCGGTCATTACCGGGATAGGTCAGACTGCCGGAAGAATGCAGCTCGAGCTTGCTGAGGAAATGGGCTGCGATCTTGTAGAGGTCACATCGCATATGGGCGCAAGACCTTCTCATGCGCTTTGGCAGGGCAAGATATACAGCATTTCCGGCAAGTCTAAAAAATATCCGAAGCTTAGCACCGCTACCAGCTACGGTACAGGCGCGGGACTTAAAGGCTGGAACTGCCGGCATGACTTCTATCCTTTTTTCGAGGGACTGTCAGAAAGGGCAAGCTTGCCGAAGGATATCAAAGAAAACCAAAAGGAATACGAACTGAGTCAAAAGCAGCGCGGCATGGAGCGAGCTATACGCAAAAGCAAACGCGCTCTTGCGGCTTTGGACGAATCTATCAAAAACACAGATGACGAGCTGCTTCGGCAGAAGCTCCAAAGCAGCTTTGACAGAAAGTCAAGCACCTTAAAAAATCAGGAAGCCCGCTTGAAGGACTTCTGCGATAGAAACGGTCTGCTTGAAATGACCGACAGGACAAGGGTCATCTCTTTTGGACGAAGCGTATCGCAAAAAGCGGTTCATGGAAATAAAAAATTTTTGGCTATACAGCTTGACAAATCTATAATAAATGGTACAATAGATAATAAGAGATATTCTGATATGCTTAAGGACAGAAATATTATTGATGCCAAAGATTTAAAAAACGGATTGCCGATCAAAAGTAAACCAAATTCTATTTCAGACCTTATTGTTGACGGTAAGGTTTCTCAAAGACGTATTTATGGACATGATGGTATGGCACTATTGGATTTTGACACGCATGACCATAAGCGTCCGGATCTTCACCCAACCGGAGCGCATAAAAATGTTTTTGATTATAGTAAAAAGAATCCTCATGGCACACCGAGTGGTCTTACAGATCAAGAGCTGGAAAATAATCACGATATAATTCAGAAAGGAGTGAATTACTTTGACAAAAAATGAATTGATAGATTTGATCGAAAACAGCGGAGATATAATGTTTGATTGTCTTGACAAGCATTACTCGGTATTCACTTGGACAGAAGATGGGATCTTCATAGGCGAGCAGATCACTGAAGAACAACCCGAAGATATTCACGAATATTTTGATACGGCAGAAGAATTAGTGAATAATTTTAAAGTAAACGGTATACATTTGTATGATCTTCTCGACAAAATAAAAATTACGGAATATTCTTAAAGCTCCCGATTAACGGGGGCTTTTAATTTTGCAAAAAAAGAAATAAAACGGTATTTAAACGCTCTTAAAGGGGCATTTTTATTATACAAAAATTTTAAAAACGGAGGTAGATAGCACTATGGAATTAAAAGATCTGACGGCTGTCGGCATGACCGAGGAACAGGCTGATAAGGCTTTGAAGCTGTTCGAGGGAGAGCTGACCGCTGAAAGGAAGAAGGCGGAGGACGCGAAAATTCAGCTCGATGCGGCTAATGCGAGCATTAAGGATCTGACCGAAAAGGTAAGCGCGTTTGACGGCGTTGACATCGAGGGTCTTAAAAAGTCCGCTAAGGACTGGGAGGAAAAATATCAGACCGATATTTCCGCTCTTAAGCTCGACAGCGCGATCGACCTTGCACTCGCAGGCTCTAAGGCACGCGATACCGGTATCGTCAAATCCCTGCTCGATACCGACAAGCTGAAGCTCGATGAGAACGGCAAGCTGACGGGATTCGATGAGCAGCTCGAAAAGCTCACAAAGGAGAAGGACTTTCTTTTTGCTCTCGATGAAGCATCGGGAGCGCGTATCGACACAGGTCTCGATCATGGATCGGCAACGGACAGCATATCGGACGCTCAGGTAAGAGCGGTGATGGGACTGCCCATAACAAAGGAGGTAAACAATGCCTAATACTATTGCACTTTTTAAAAAGTATATCGACAAGCTTGACGAGGTGTATAAATTAGCCTCGCGTACAAGTATCCTTGACAGCGATCCCGCGCTTATAAGGCAGGGCGCAAACGCCAACGAGCTTGTAATATCCAAAATGGCGATGGACGGTCTTGCAGACTATGACCGTTCTTCCGGATATGTTTCCGGAAACGTAACGCTCACCAACGAAACGGTGAAGTATAACTACGACAGAGGCAGACGTTTTGATGTTGACGCTATGGACAATGAGGAGACCGCAGGTATATCCTTCGGCAGTCTTGCATCGGAGTTTATAAGAACCTGTACCGTTCCCGAGCAGGACGCTTTCCGCTTTGCTACATACGCAAGCGTTGACGGTATATCTAAGGTCGCAGAGGGAGTTGACCTTACAACAGGCACAGATGTGCTTTCAGCTCTGACAATTGCTCAGAGCCAAATGGACGATGACGAGGTATCTCCGGAAGGACGCTATCTGTTCATTACGCCTACGCTGTATAATCTGATGAAAAACGTTGACACGACTAAATCTAAAGAAGTCCTCAACGATTTTTCCGCGATATACAAGGTGCCTCAGAGCAGATTCTACACCGCTATAGAGCTTAATGACGGCAAGACCGGCGGAGAGGAGAAAGGCGGATATAAAAAAGTCGAAGGAGCTGCCGACATCAACTTCATGATAATCCAACGCAGAGCGGTATTGCAGTACACCAAGCATACAGTCAATAAGATCGTTCGTCCCGAGGATAATCAGCATAGTGACGGCTGGATGTTCTTCTTCCGCAGCTACGGTCTTGCGGACGTGTACGATAACAAGGTGAAGGGTATATACCTGCATCATAAAGCAGCCGAGGGAGGTTGATTAAAATGAGAACAGTAGGACTTGTCTTTAAACCGAAAGATAAGGCTTCAGAACACAAGCTCGACAAAATGACCGTTGCCGAGCTTAAAGCATATGCTCTCGAAAGAAATATAGATCTTTTGGGAGCGGCAAAAAAGGAGGAGATAATAGAGTGTATAGAAGCTGCTCAGATGACCGATGAATGAAAACTATCTGTTTTATCGAAACGTATTCTCGGGCAGAAAGATCCCGGAGGACAGATTTGAGAGTTATTTTTCACGCGGCAGAGACTATATAAACGCAAAATACGGCGGTATCGAAGCAGCAGAAGAAATAAAAAACAAATCGGCTCTTGAAAAATCACGCTCTCGAAGAAGGCGGAGCGGCACAGAAATTTGTAGACAGTGAGACGCTGAGGTAAGACGGGCGGAGACTGCGAGACTCAGATACTCGAAGTCCTTATCGACAAGGAAGAAGGACCCTATGACGCATGGCGCGAAAACGTCATCATAAAGCCGTCCTCATACGGCGGTGCGCCGGGAGGTATCAGCATACCGTTCAATATTTCATTCAATGGTAACAGAGAACAGGGAACTGCTGAGATAGAGGACAGAAAACCGACTTTTACTAAGGGCGGTCAGTAAAATGAAAGATAAGTGCAGCGGAGAATTTCAACTCCGCTGCTTTTTTTGAAATATTTTTTGGAGGTAACGTAATGAGATCAATAAATTTTGAAACAGGGATAAAAGAATTTGCTATCAACGGAGACGAAAGCAGGGTCGTAAGGATCAACACTACCGACCTCGGTCTGGTCGAAAGAGCGGAAAACGTCTATAAAAATTTCGATAAAATTTTTGCGCCCTTTAAAGGGGAAAAAGCGACCGCAGAAATGTTTTCCAAAGCCGATAAGAAGCTCAGAGAAATGCTTAATGAGGTGTTCGGTTCGGACGTTTCAACTCCGCTTTTCGGAAGTGTGAACGTCCTCTCTCCTGTAGGCGAACAGACGCTGTTTCAGAGCGCAGTCGGCGCGCTTATGGAGATCGTAAAAGAGGAAATGGGTTCTGCGGCAAACGAAATGTTATCGAAGGCGAACGCAAAAGCAGTCACGCTCAAAGACCTTGAAAACGAGCGCACCGAGAAGTATACCGCGCCTAAAGTCACGGACAAAAGTACCGCTGACAGCTTAGACCTCTCGGTACTGAGTACGGACGCTAAAAGACGGCTGTTAGAACAGCTTCTCTCATGATCGGAGAGCTTCCAAAAGCCCTTGAAGTGGGCGGGAAAATGATAGAAATAAACTCCGATTTTAGAATCGCACTTCAAATTTTTCAAGCATTTAACGATGAGGAATTGACCGACATGGACAAAGCCGTTGTCAGCCTCAGATTGCTTTTTAAAGAAGAGATCCCGATGAGACATTTTGAAGAAGCGGTCAAAAAAGCCTATTGGTTTTTAGACGGAGGAGACATACAAAAATCCGAGCCGAGAAAAGCAAAAATGATAGACTGGGAGCACGACCAAAGCATTATTTTCCCCGCTGCAAACAAAGCCGCAGGCTATGAGCTGCGCGACCCGGAAAGGTATACGCATTTTTGGACGTTCTTAGGCTATTTCGGTGAGATCGGAGAGGGCTTGTTTTCAACGGTCATGAGCATAAGAAG
>CANQCJ010000042.1 GCA_947589205.1 uncultured Ruminococcus sp.
CCTCGAGAGCCTTTATCTCGTCCTTTTTCATATTAACGGCGCAGAAAACAAAATCGACCGTTCCTGCGATCTTTTCTATGTCCTTTTCTGCATCGAGCACGATCATATCCGCAAGAGCCTCCGGCATAGGTTCTGTCATAGCCCACCTCTGACCTACGGCTTCTCTGAGCGTTTTTCCTGCCGAGCGCGCGGAAGCGGCAACGCAGACCACATCGAACCACGGATGTTTATCGAGTATCAGCGAGAACCGCTGACCGACCATTCCGGTTGCACCAATGATGCCGACTTTGAATTTCTTCATGACAAATAACTCCTTTACATTTTGGTGATCTTATTTCACGAAAGCTTACGAAAATGTGAAATAAAATTAAAAAATATTGAAACATTGAAAAAACCGGTTGAAAAACCGGTCATCATACAATATAATAAGAATGTTGACATTTTAAATGCCGATAGCACTCCATCATAAAGTAATGATGACAACCGCATACCTGTTCGGATATGCAGTCAGCGCGCGTTGCCCGCAGCGCACGCTTCGGCGGTCTTGCCTTTCGCCCCCGGCAGTACCCGCGTTCGGGAAACGCGAGCCGGTCATATGCCGATGCCCGGGAGGTTACTGATCTTGACCGCGCCTCTATCTGTTATAATCATATCAGATATTTTTACAGATGTCAATAGCTTATAATAAAAAAATATTAATTTTTTGTAAAATACGACAAGGAGGAAGTATCATGCAGGATATAAGCAGCATGAAAAGATCTGATTTCTATTACGAATTGCCGCCGGAGCTTATCGCTCAGCACCCGATAGAGCCGAGAAACGCTTCAAGGCTTATGGTGATAGACCGTGAGGACGGAAAATGTATCCACGACCATTTCTATAATTTATGCAATTATCTCCGCAAGGGTGACTTGCTTGTTATGAACGATTCAAGAGTTATCCCCGCGAGGATATACGGCAAGAGGGAGGACACAGGCAGCTTTATTGAATTTTTACTTCTTGAGCAAAAGGGCAATGATGAGTGGGAGATACTCTGCCGCCCCGGAAAAAAGGCGAAGATAGGCGCTAAATTTATTTTCGGCGACGGTCTTATTAAAGCCGAGATAACGGATATTCTCGACGACGGCAACCGCATAGCAAAATTCCTTGTGAGCAAGGGAAATATCTATTCCGCGCTCGATGAGATAGGACAGATGCCGCTTCCGCCTTACATAACCGAAAAGCTCGAGGACAAGGAACGCTATCAGACGGTATATTCGGACAAGCTCGGATCTGCCGCCGCGCCGACCGCGGGACTGCATTTTACCAAGCAGATGCTCTCGGAGCTTGAACAGCAGGGTATAAACACTGCGTATGTCACGCTTCATGTAGGTCTCGGTACGTTCCGTCCGGTCAAGGAGGACAGGGTGCTCGATCACAAAATGCACAGCGAACACTATGAGATCCCGGAGCGCACCGCGGAGCTTATCAATCAGACAAAGCAAAACGGCGGGCGTGTAATTGCCGTTGGCACGACAAGCTGCAGAACGCTTGAAGCCGCCGCTCAGAAATACGGCGGGATAGTACCCTGCGAGGACAGGACGGATATTTTCATCTATCCCGGCTGCCGATTCAGGGTGATAGACGGACTTATCACAAATTTCCACCTGCCGGAAAGCACGCTTATAATGCTCGTCTCGGCGTTTCTCGGATATGAGGAGACGATGAAAGCTTACAAAACAGCGGTCGAAGAAAGGTACAGATTTTTTTCCTTCGGAGATGCGATGTTTATTGCAGTCAGGACGAAAGACGATAATAAAAAGTAAAGGAAAAGACCGCAGATCTAATGGGTTTGCGGTCTTTTTTGTTTATTTTACTGCATACAAAAATTTGAGCGAAATTCCGTTTTGAAAGGTGATTTTGGCTATTTTGCCGTCAAAAATTACAACTTTTTGCAGCACCTTATTTATGAACATTTTTAATGTTTGTTTATCGACTGTTCTTATCAGCTTGTTAAAGTTTACGTTTCTGGAATTAGCAAGGTCGCTTTGTATTATGAACATCGAGGCTTTAGAAAAGAAATCGGAATCTGTCATAACGTAGTCGTTTTCTATGCTGCTGTCGATCTCGTTTAGTCGTTTGTCTATGACATCTATGCTTTTTTCAATATTTATTTTCTGCACGAGATAGTCTGTGCGAGTTATTGCCTCCTCTCCGTATAGGTAGAGCTGTTTCAATCTCGCAAGAGCTGACTCGTGCTTTTTCTTTTCCGAGTTAAGAAGATCTTTTTCCTCTGCGCTTGCAGAAAATGCGCTTGGCGGCTTTGAAAGAATGATATGCCCTGACTTGTTCTCGGAAGCGTTGCGTATGCTGTTAAGGAGTTGTCTGACTCCCTCGCTTTCTATTGAGTAGACATCTGAAAATTCCTCACCTCTGAGGAGCTTCTTTTCAAGCATTTCAACAGTAGTTGACTTGCCGACATTGTTGTATGCCTTGACAATATTTGATATAAGATTGAAAATGAATGGTCCTAAAGTTACGTCCGATATGTATTTGTTTGTGCATAGTTTGGTTTTCCTTCTTGAATCACAAAGATATATTGACGGACGATAACCGTCTGCTCGTTCTCTGTCTATCGTAGCAGTCATTCCTCTGCCGCACATTGCACATTGTAATATGCCTGCAAAGATGTGTACATTTTTGCGGCTGTTTGTTTTGTATGAAACATTTGCGAAGTTTCTCGAATTAAGCTCGGCAATTGTCTGTTCCTGTCTCCAACGGTCTATGATAGCAGGATGATGATCTTCCGCAACTATCCATTCACTTGTATCTCTGACATTCTGTGTTGAGCTGTTTCCGGAGCTGCGCTCATCATGTTTGTTGTATACTAAGTCTCCAACGTAAAATTTATTTGTGAGGATCTTATGGACTGCCGTAGGTGAGAAGTCATAACCGCGTTTTGTTTTTATTCCTTGAAAATTCAGGTACTTGACTACTTGGACCAAAGAATGAAGCTCATCATATTTGTCGTATATAAGCTTGACTATTTGTGCCTCTGATTTATTTACGGAGATCACTTTTGTTGACTTATCGTAGTCATATCCGAGAGGCATCCTGCCGCCGTTGTATTTGCCCTCGTTTGCTCTTGACACCATAACAGCAGATACACGTTCAGAAGTCATTTTGCGTTCAAGCTCTGCAAATACAAGAATGATTTTTAACATAGCTTCTCCCATAGCAGAGGAAGTGTCGAATTGTTCATTTTTGCTGACAAATGTAATTCCGAGTTTCTTTAATTCCTCGTACATAGTTGTAAAGTCTATTAGATTTCTGCTTATACGGTCTATCTTCCAGACTACGAGATGTGAAAATTCGCCGGTTCTAAGACGTGACATCATTCTTTGAAATGCCGGGCGGTCTGTGTTTTTAGCTGAATATCCTGCGTCCTCGAAGATCTTGTACTCATCTATGCCGAGAGCGTATTTGATATAGTTAGACAAATCGTCACGCTGCATGGGCAGACTGTCCTTGTCGATCTGGTAGACTGTAGAAACTCTGATATATCCCGCCGCTTTTTCTTTGTGAGTTTTTCCTCAACGCTTTTCATTATATCACCTCAACCCGGTCTAAATGAGACACAAGGGCGTTTCTAAGCGTTCCCTTGTGCCTCTTAATAAAATTCTACCCTTATTTTTCAAACGTCTCTAAAAGGCTTTTAAATGCCTCTACTTCGATATCGTTCTTTAAGTATCTTTGGAGCAATGCCCAGATCACATATTTATCCTCCGGTTTTGCTCGTTCGTAAATGTCTGTTATGAAACGTTTCTCAGCGCTTAACCACTTGTCAGATTCACTTCGTTTGCTTGTGATCCCAAGCAGATAGTCTGTCGTTACATTGAAAGCCTTTGCAATGCTGATAACTCCTTGAACATCTGCAACATTAGTTCCGCTTAACCAACGTGATATTGTAGCAGCTGTAGTGCCGCATCGTTCCGCAAGCTCCTTTTGGCTCCATTTTCTTTCGTCAAGAAGTTCACGTAGTCTCAGACGAAATATAAGCATATAGTCAGATTCGTAGTTCATTCTTCGCCCTCCTCGTAATAGTCTTCCTGCTTGTTTTCGCAAGCAGCGTCTCCTTCAATAGACAGAATCAAGTCGTTCAGCGTATCACGCAAAGTGTTATAAGATGCCTTTTTGCCTATAGACTGAACAACTGAAAGAGAAATTGTCTTTGAGTTGTCGTAATGTTCGTTCAGATATGAAGTAGGAACTATGTAAAATTCCCACTGTTCGAGCTTCATTGTGTCAGCTTCTCTTACGTCTTTACAAGCGAACAGAGCAAAGATGTAATAGTCGGAGTTTCGTTTTGGCTTGGTCCATTTTGTTTCATCGAGATAGACCTGCCGTTTGCTTATGTTGAAAACAGGTTTTGACAGATGATCGGTCGTTGTATTATGAACATAACCGCTCGATTTGACTTCGATCCTGTAAGCTCCGTAGATTATATCAAACGGCTGCCAACCCTGCATGAAAATATTAACGTTAAGAGCCTTATTCACAATAAATTCTGCTATAGCTCCCCTTATCCTGCTGTCAAGAATATCAGACGCATAATATTCCCAAAAGTCCTGAAGATCAAAAAGAGTTTCTTCGCCGTTAAACGTGAACCTGTCATCTCCTGAATGTTTCATATGCTACCCCCTGCCAATATTTATTATGATACATCTGCTTTTGAATTTGCTTCTGCTTGTTCAGCGATGAGTTCAGCTCTGCCAATTAATTTGTATTGCTCGTTTGTAGGAAGTTTACGGAAAACAGATAACATCTCTGTTTCAATGACAGAAAGGGTATCGTTGTTTTCTCTTCCGGTAAGAAGATAGTCAACAGAAACCTCAAAAATTCGAGAAAGGTCAAGCAGTTTTTCTCCATCAGGCAATTTACCTTTGTTTTTCCAACGAGAAAGAGTTCCCGATGCAACTCCAAGTTCATTCAGTAAAGCGTTTGGCTTTTTTCCGAATTTAGTTTCACAAAGAAGGTAAAATCTATCCCAGAACATATCACACCTCAAAATATACAAAATTGAATAAAAAATTATTCACAATGCCTAAAATCTCAAAAAATTGATAAAAACGCTTGACAGCCTCAATATTTGAGCTATAATATAAATACAACAAATCACACCGGACAAGACAAAAAGAAAATCAGAAAGCAGAACTTGTCACACATTCCACAGCAGACAAGCTCCGCAGATCTGATGGCGTATAATATAATATTCGCTCTTTTTATTATACAGAATTTTGTTGAGTTTGTCAAGATTGTTAGTTTGAAATTCCGAGGTATTGAAATGAACAGAAATGTTACCGTAAGTGAATTTGTTAATTTCAGAGGAGCAGTCGAATCCATTTGCCTTATACCGGAAGATAAAGCTGCATCACCAAGATATAAGGAGATATGTTTTGACGTGTCCGGAGAGATATGCGTTTATTTCGATAACGAGTTGTCTGAGTATGTTGGAATTCGTTTCAATTCCAAGGAATAATAGGAGGTGATAGTTATAGACACAATGCTGGACTTCAAGGGAGAAGTAGAGAAGTACAAAAAAATCAACAACCTTACCAACAAGGACGTTGCTGAGGCTACTGGATATGCAAAGACAACGATAGACAAGTTTATGGATTTTAGTAACAAAAACAAATCTACTGTAAGAGTTGCTTTGGCTATCTCGAAAGCCTTTAATATTCCCTTTGAGGTTACAGAGTTGTAAGCTTTCTGTACTTATTATAACAGTCGAAAGGAAGAAATGCAATGGCATCAGGTCAGATGAAATGCACAGAGAATGTGTATTATCAAGCAAGAAAAGAAGCGGCTTTATACAATGACAAACTTAACAGCCGTGAAGGCGCAGCAGAGCTTCTCGGTATATCTGTAAGCTCTCTTGCCGACTACGAATTGGGAATGACAAAGTTTGTTCCTGTCGATAAGGTCAGACTTATGGCTGACCTCTACAATGCACCTCAGCTTATGAACGGTTATTGCAAGCACGAGTGTCCTCTCGGACAGCACAGGATCCTGCCAATAAAAGTCGAAAGCATAGAACTTGCTACAGTCAAGTTTATCAATGCATTGAACAAGATAGACCTCAGAGATCTGCAGGCAAGGCTTACGGCTATTTCAAGCAACGGCAGGATAGATGACAACGAAAAAACTGATTTTCTTGATATAGTAGCTCAGCTTGAAAAGGTACAGGAACAAATCGAGGTATTGAAACTGCTTGCAGAAAAAATTGACGGTGTTTCAAATGCTTAGCAGAGAGGAAATGATCAAGCTTCTCGCAGATGAGTATGGTATTCACAATGAGAACGAGCTTGAAGCCGCACTAAAAATGGTGGCTATTAATTTAGATGTCTTTACTAAGCCGATGGAGGTTGATGATGGAAAAAGAAACATTCAGGAGGTGTCTTGAAATAGCTAAGGATTTTAAGACAAAGTACAGTATAACCGTAACAGCGCACGTCTTCAAAGATGTGATGGTCGATACCTTGCTAAAGATCGCAAGGATCAGAATGCAAATAGAAGAGTATACGACCGTCAACGAATACATACCTTTGCTTTTTGAGGATATGCTTTATGAGCATTATATGTTCTCATCTTATGCAGATAAGCTGAAAGGAGCTATAAAGAGATGAGTGAGTTGTCGTTTGATGAGGAAAAGCATATATACACTCTTGACGGCTCAATAATACCTTCTGTAACAACAGTTATGAAGCCGCTGTCAAACAGCTTATACGGAGGTATAGACGAAAGTGTTATGAAAAAAGCCGCCGAAAGGGGTACGATAGTTCATAACGCAATAGAGAATTACATTAAGTTCGGTGTTACAGATTGTCTGCATGAGTTTATTCCATATTTCAACGCATTTCTCAGGTGGTGCAGAGATTACGAGGTTGAATTTATTGAAAGCGAACAGAAAACATATCACAAATTTATGAGATATGCAGGAACGGTCGACCTCGTTTGCAAGATCAACGGAATGCGAGTTCTTGTTGATTACAAGACATCGGCAGCTATAAACCGTATGCTGACAGGTGTACAGACAGAAGCTTATGCCAGAGCTTACGAGACACATGGAGGAAGAATAGATAAAAAGGCTATCCTGCATCTTTTCGGCTCCGGTAATTATGAGTTTATCGAGTACAAGCGCAACGACATTGAGTCTTGGATCACTTTTAACGCGCTTATGACAATTTACAATCACATAAGAAAATATCAAGGAGGAAAAAGCTAATGGAATCAACAGAGAAAGTAACTGCGGTAATGAATATACCAGCTGCTGATGAGGAAAGAAAACTGTCAACTCAGGTATCTGACATTGAATTCAGAGCTGAGAGCATAGTTGTAAACGATGATAAAAGCTATGCACAGGCAGCCGATTTCATCAAAGAAGTTAAGAAAATGCTTAAATCTGTCAAAGAGTTCTTCAAGCCTATGAAAGATCAAGCTCATAAGGCTCACGCAGAGATATGCAGGAGAGAGAACGAAATGACAGAGCCTCTTGCAAACGCAGAAAAGATACTTAAACAAAGTATGGGCAACTTTGCTGCCATTCAGGAACGCAAGAGACGCGAGGAAGCTGAGAAAGCGAGACTTGAAGCAGAGAGACTTGCAAGAGCAAAACTTGAAGAAGCAATAGCTGCTGATGAAGCAGGAGATGATGAAGGCAGAGAAATGGCTATGATCGACGCTGCATACGCAGAGCAAATCGCATCTGATCCTGCGTCTATCATGCCTGAACCTGTAAAGCCAAAGGGTGTATCTCATAAAAAAGACTGGCAAATAGTCTCTATAGACGATGATAAGGTTCCTACAGATGTTGCTGGAATCACAATAAGACCTGTTGACACCGCAGCTATAATGAGACTTATTCGCAGCTCTAAGGGCAAGGTTAAAATTGATGGTGTGACCTACAAAGAAGTTGTAAACATATCAGTCAGAACATGATAGGAGGAATAAAAAAATGGCATTTCAGAACAATGGGCAGGTGCAGGGCGGTCTTATGCCTGTATCGTTCGAGACTGCATTCGGCAGTGTGAGAATTACTCCAGATGACGTAGTAAGGTATCTTGTTAAAGGCGGTGGTAATGTAACCGAGCAGGAGATAAAGCTATTTATGGAGCTATGCAGATACCAGAAGCTCAATCCGTTTGTTGGAGAAGCCTATGCTATCAAGTTTGGCAACGATTTCCAGATGGTCGTAGGTTATGAGACCTATAAAAGACGCGCAGAGGAAAATCCGGAATACGTTGGAAGAAAGTCGGGTATCGTTGTTCTAAGAGGATGCGATGTTTATTGCAGTCAGGACGAAAGACGATAATAAAAAGTAAAGGAAAAGACCGCAGATCTAATGGGTTTGCGGTCTTTCTTTAAAAAAATACTTGACTTACATACTCAACAATGTTATAATATTTTTGTCGGATAAACTATATGACAGATCGGTGTTTGATGAGGTGGGTCGTAAAATGAAAAGAAAAAAGATAATATTGATATCATTTTCAGCAATAATAATTGCTGCTGCGATAATTTTGGGAATATGGTATTTTGTTCCAAAAACCTTTTTGAATAGATCGGACTCGTCCGAAGTAATATCTATTTATGTATTTGACGGTAATACAGGCAAAGAATTTATTATAAATGATACCAATGAAATAAAACAAATAACGGATAACCTTCAAAATGCCGAGATGAAGCGGGATAATATCTCTATTGGTAACAGCGGGTACGGTTTTAAAATGCGCTTTATGGGCAAAAACGAGAAGGTGATCGACAGTTTTATTATCAACAGT
Organism: uncultured Ruminococcus sp.; assembly: GCA_947589205.1. Lineage (GTDB taxonomy): Bacteria > Bacillota > Clostridia > Oscillospirales > Ruminococcaceae > YE71. Next base: position 8,820 of record CANQCJ010000042.1, read on the forward strand.
CCCGATACTATTCGCGACGATCCGTTCTTTTATCGGTGTGACGGAAGTCTGTGCTTTGACTATCTTAAAGAGCTTGAGGATATGTACGCAAAATAAAATTTTCGGTCTTTGACGTTTTTTGTTAAGAAAAGATCTGCCGAGGTGGTAGAAAATGAAAGAAATATTGATAATAGACGATGATAAGCATATAAACGCAATGCTTGAAGAAACGCTGGAAAATTCGGGCTTTGCGGTAACAAAAGCATTTTCCGGAACGCAGGCGTCAAAGCTTCTAAAAAGCGGCAAAGGATTTGATCTTATACTGTTAGATCTGATGCTGCCGGGAATAAGCGGAGAGGAGCTGCTAAAGCTTATAGAGGATATTCCGGTGATAGTCGTCAGCGCGAAAGCCGATACTGCCGATAAGGTAGGACTGCTTCTCGGAGGGGCGGCGGATTATATCACAAAGCCGTTCGATATGGACGAGCTGCTTGCAAGGATAACGGTGCAGCTTCGCAGGTATGAAAACGCCAAAGACTCTTCAAAGCTGACGTATAAGGATATAACTCTCGATAATATAACTCATATAGCAGCCTCACAGGGCGGGGAGGTCAAGCTTACCCGCACCGAATACGCTATTTTGAAGCTGCTGATGCTTAATTCCGAACGGGCGGTGGCAAAGCTTACTATACTTGAAAAAATAAGCGCGGACACTCCCGACTGCACCGAGGATTCGCTGAAAATACATATCCACAATCTCAGAAAAAAACTGCGGGAGATCTCAGGAAAGGAATACATCTCCTCCGTATGGGGGATAGGGTTTATGTTAAAGGAAAAATCTTAACTATATCTTAAATCTTTTCTTAACCGTTTTCTTAACCTTTTTGTGCTATAATGTTTTCAGAAACTAAACGGAGGTCGGAAAATTTTATGGATTATGTTCTGAAAACAAATGAGCTTTGCAAGCATTACAGACATTTTAAAGCCCTCGACGGGCTGACGATGAGCGTTCCGAAGGGAGCGATATACGGCTTTGTCGGGCGCAACGGAGCGGGAAAGACAACGCTTATACGGCTTATCTGCGGAATGCAAGATCCGACAAGCGGAGAATTTGAGATATACGGCGTTAAAAACTCGGATAAAGCTATATCTCTTTCACGCCGCAGAATGGGCGCGGTCGTTGAAACTCCGTCGGTCTATCTCGATATGACGGCTGAGGATAATTTAAAACAGCAATACCGAGTGCTCGGTCTGCCGGCATTTGACGGGATAAAAGAGCTGCTCGAGCTTGTCGGTCTTGAAAACACAGGCAAAAAGAAGGCGGGCAGTTTTTCTCTCGGCATGAAGCAGCGTCTCGGGATAGCTATCGCGCTTTGCGGCGAACCGGATCTTCTCGTGCTTGACGAGCCGATAAACGGTCTCGACCCGCAGGGTATAATCGAGATACGCGAGCTTATTTTAAAGCTGAACCGAGAAAAAAGGATAACCGTGCTTATCTCCAGCCACATTCTTGACGAGCTTTCAAGACTTGCGACACATTACGGATTTATCGACAGGGGCAGGATAGTAAAGGAAATGAGCGCGGAGGAGCTTGAAAACGCCTGCCGTAAATGCGTCCGCATGAACGTTACAAACGTCAAGGCTCTTGCCAAAACGCTCGATGCTAAAGGTATAGAGTACAAAATTCTGGACGCTTCTAACGCCGACGTTTATGCAAGACTTAATTTTACCGAGCTTGCGATAGAGCTGCATAACGAGGGCTGCGATGTTCTCACTATGGAGGAGCATGACGAAAGCTTGGAGAGCTTCTTTATTTCTCTTGTGGGAGGCGGCAAAGCATGAAAAATATTTTTATCTCCCGCCTTGTAAAATATTTCCGCAGTCCGATATTTTATCTCGCCCTCATCGTTTCGCTTGTGAGCGGCATATATAACGGCGTTTACGTCGGATATTTCAAAGCCGAAATGGACCAAATGATATACTGCACGATGGACGATATGTGGTTTCTTTTGGCAATATGGGCGGACGTGGTGTGCGTTTCGCTTTGTTTAGGAAGAGAATTTCATGACGGCACTATCCGCAGCAAGCTGATTGCGGGATATACAAAGGCTCAGGTCTACCTCGCGGAAGCCGCCGCTTCTTCGGTAGTGACCGTTTGCATTTTTGCCGTAAACATCATACCGACAATGATAGGTCTCGGATATTTTCTTAAGCTGATACCGTTAAGCATGACATTAAAGATAGTGCTGACGCTGTTTTTAACGATAGAGCTTATGAATATGTTCACACTGTTCGTCTGCTTTGCGATAACTGTCCGAAGCTTTGGACTCGCAGCGTCGTTCGCGCTTGTTTTTGTCTTTTATATGGTGTACGCCTTTACAAACGGATATTACTACAACACTGCCCCGCAGGAGGAGATAGTCACCTTTCAGGAAATACTCGATGACGGCACTGTCCGGGAGACAGAAGCGCCGGCGGTAAACAGCTACTACGTTGACGGGGCTGCAAAAACGCTTGTAAATATCGAGCATTATATAAACCCCATATCCTCGCTGGGAGATGTTACGAGCTATTCCTATATTCCCGACAAGGAAAGCTGCGATGAAACTGATCTTGCCGACGCACGGTTAAGCGAATTTAATATGAATATCGACCCTGTTCGTCTTATAGTATGGCTTGTGCTGATAAGCTTTATCGGCATATCCGTCTTTAGGCGCAGGAATATCAGATAAGCGGAGGTGAGCGTTATGCAGCGGCTTATTTTCGCATCAACGGTAAAATATTTTAAAAGCTTGGAGCTTTATATCGCTGTGCTTTGCGCTTTTATTTTCGGCGTTATAAACGGTATAGGTGAACATAGAGCATATCTTAGCGCAAAAAAATATATAGACGCCGACAGCTATATCGCCTGTCCGAGCGAGCACATCTGGCTTATCTGCGGGATGTGGCTTATTATCGTGCTGACATCGCTTCACATAGGCAGGGAATTTTCCGACGGCACGATACGCAGCAAGCTTGTAATAGGGCATACGAAAACGGCTGTATATCTTACCGAGATAATTTCCTCCTGTACAGTATGCCTGACGGTGTTTTTACCGCTTATGATACCGACAATTATCGGAGGAAAGCATTTCTTTTTTGAGATCTCACCCTTTGCTTTTGCAAAGCTCGTATCAATGCTTTTAATGGTATTCTGGGTATTCTGCGCGTTAAGCGCGGCGGTGACCTTTGCCTTTTGCGACCGCGCGTTCGGCACGGCGGCTGCGTTTTCGATAATGATACTGCTTGCCGTATTTAACCATAATTTAAACGGATATTATTACAACACCGAGCCGGAATATCTCATCACGAGCGATATAACGGAAAACGAAAACGGCGAAGCTGTCAGCTATGAGCATTACGAAAAAAACAGATATTATCTTAAAGGTCTGCCGAAAATGCTCGTGTCGGCAGAACACAAAGTCGATCCGTTCAGCTATTCGTATGAATTTTGCAGCAGCGTATGTAAACGCCGTTCGAGCGGTTTTTACAGCGGTGAGATCTACAGCTTAAACGACGGAAAAAGCATAAGCTGCTTGGGATCCTGCGCCGCGCTTGCAGCAGATCTTCTTGTAATTGCATTTTGCGGAATGCTGATATTTGTTAAAAAGGATATAAAATAAAAGGAGATAAAACGGATGATATACGGTCTTTTATGTATTTTGATCTTTTCGCTTATCGTAAAAATTATTTCTTTGAAAAGTACGGCTAAGGAAATTGCGGAAAAGCTTTCATATATACTAAAGACCGATACGAATATAAAAATTGATATCCCGAGCCGTGATAAAGCTATGTGTTTTCTTGCCGACAGCATAAACAAAAAGATAGATCTGCTGCGCCGGGAACGCCTGCTTTATGAACAGGGAAACGCAGAGCTTAAAACTGCTGTGACGAATATCTCGCACGATATACGCACACCGCTGACGACTATCTGCGGCTATCTTGACGTTATGAAGCGAATGGAAAAGCCGAAAAAAATTGCGGAGTATCTCGATATTATAGACGAACGCGCCGCGCTTATGCAGCAGCTTACCGAGGAGCTGTTCGGTTATTCCGTTATACTTTCCCGTGACGACGCGGGGGAGACGGAGGAGGTCTTTGTAAATCAGGTACTGGCTGAAAGCATAAGCGGATATTATGCAGTATTGGCGGAAAAAGGGATAGAGCCGCAAATTAATATCAGCGAAAAAAGAATAGTCCGAAAGCTCAGCAGGACCGCTCTTTCAAGGATATTTTCCAATCTTCTCGGAAACGCGGTAAAATACAGCGGCGGCGATCTTGAAATAACGCTGACTGACAGCGGTGAAGTTATTTTTTCCAATAAAGCAGACGGCTTGACCTCCGGACAGGCAGAGCGGCTTTTCGACAGATTTTATACCGTCGAAACCGCAAGAAGCTCCACCGGTCTGGGGCTGTCTATCGCAAGAACGCTCGCAAGAAAAATGGGCGGGAATATAACGGCGGAATACAAAGACGGAAAACTGATAATAAGAGTTCTGTTTGAAGAAACCGAAATTTCTTGACTT
>CANQCJ010000043.1 GCA_947589205.1 uncultured Ruminococcus sp.
TATCGGGATCCTTTTTCCGCTGAAGCTTTTTTATCTGCTCCTGATTCCAATATGTCATATATCCTGACATTTTTATCACCTCATTTTTTATCCTTATTATATCAAACCGGCAGCATTATAACGATCTCAAATACCCCGCCGCCGTGCTCTATCGAAATTTGACCGTTGTATTTTTCGGTTATATCCTTTATAATTTCCAACCCGTATCCGTGAAAACGGCTGTCCTGCTTGCTTGTTCCGAAAAAATTCGTTTTGGTTTTATCCTCGATATAAAAATTTTTTGAATATATGACGAGATTTTTTTCATAGTTATATATTCCTAATGATATTTTTCTGTTTTCAATATCGAGACCATTCATCGCTTCTATCGCGTTGTCCAAAATATTGGCGATAATAAGCACGCTGTCGTTAGCTTCATGCGGAGAGGCTGTCTGCGGAGATATGTTGAGCTTGAGCAGGATATTTTGAGCCTTGCATACAAATTTAATATCAAAAAATTAATAACTAAAAGGGCTGTTGAAAGTATCAAAAACAAAAGCATTATCAAATTATAGGAAATAGCTGTTGGATACAATGTCACAAAAGCTGCCGTTATAAGCAGAGAGGATATAAAGATAAAATCGAGCGTTAATATGCTGAATGCACGGCTGTTATTATTTATCCTCCTGAAATTTTTTATTGATAAATAATAAAGAATAATTATTTGTGAGGTAAATTCCAAAAAGATTTTAAAATTATTTAAAGTGAACAGATGATATATGTTATCATGACGTATTATGGCGGTCAGATCCGCCGGGATAAATTTCGATGCAATAATGACATGAAATGCATAAGCGGCGCTGCCGATAATTATACTGATCCGATCTGAGAAATTTAAAATAGCAAGAGCAATAAAAGCTAAATTTACAAAACAGGTTCTGTGTATATCGGCAAAATCATATTTGCAGAATTGCTTTTTTATTTTTTCAAATTTGTAATTTGTCAGCTTATATTTAAAACCGAACGATATTCTTTCCTTTTGCTGTTCGTTAATAATATCTATTATCCTTGTTACCTCATTTTCAAGAAAAATATCTATCTTATTTTTCGGGATAAACGATTCTATATTATATCGAAACGTCGAAAAAACTTCCTCGCAATGATCCGAAATAAATACCGGCTTAAATTTGTTTTTTGATAATTTTCTAAGCCCCTGCGCGGTATCCTTGCCGTCTGTCACGGGTATATCAATATCGAGAAAAATTATATCAAAGCTTGTATTTTCAACGGCTTTTAATATATCCTCATCGGATCTGTACAGATATATTTTATATTCATTCGTTCTTGGTCTAAAAATATCATCAAGCAAATTTTCAAGCCTTTTCAAAAAACAACATCATCATCGCATATCGCCGCATTCATTTTATCGCCCCCTAACTTAACTATCACTTCGATCCTCGGTTTAATTATATCACATTCGGATATATAATAAAACAAACAAATAATGTCTGTTTTTTGAAAAATATATGTCCGATCATTTGTGAAAAAAATGATACCGTTGGCAAAAATGGTATTGACACCTGCTTGAAATTGTGATATAATTGATAAAAAACATATATATTGGAGACCTTATAATGAACAAAACGATACTTTTTACAAAGATGTCATTCAGCTATTGGCTGCACCATAAAAAGAGACTGCTTGTTTTTATGGTGTCTATCCTGCTCGGCTGTATAGCTTTGTATTCGACCGGAATGCTGATACGCAGCAACAAGCAGTCAATGATGGATAATATTTTAACAACTATCGGAGATTATGATTATATCATACACGATATATCGCAGGAGGGCGCGGAAAGGATATCCGAGTTAGAGCAGGTCGACGATCACGGAATGTTTTATCGGCTCGGTTATGTTATCAGCGGCAGCGGTACGCGTTCCGGCGCGGCTTGCTTTGAGGATACTCATTCCGAGGAAATTTATCACATGAGCTGCGAGTACGGTCGTTATCCGCAAAGGGACAACGAGATAGCGATAGATCTTAGGACGGCTCAGCAGATGGGGATATATCCGCAGGTCGGAAATAATATCTCGCTGACATTATATTCTTATGACGGCAATGCTGCCGAAAACAGCGAATATACTATATGTGGTATTTATAAAATGTCAGACCCTCACGTAGGGGGCGGTTGGAGAAGGTATCCTACAAAGTGGCAGGAGGAAGAGCCTTTTGAAATGCCCGGGATATTTTTTAATTCCGGTCACAAAAATATCTGCGGAAAATGCAATGTGACGCAATTTTTGCAATGTGAAAATAATCACGGCATATCCACGGTCCTTCGCGACGAGCTTGGGATCTCCGAGGAGCTGTTTGAGGCGACCTTGGGCAGAATATTTGCATACAATAAGATACTCGGCTTGAGCCAATTTCAGGAGGGCAGTGTGCTTGCCGAAAAATACGGCGGCGTAACGCTTTCAAATACCATAGAAGCCATGAAAAACGGCGATGCAAGATCAGATTTTTATTCCGCAGTGCTTATGCCCGTTTTCTCTGCAATGATAGGCGTTATCGTTATAATTTCAATTGCCGGGATAACAAAAAATATCATTCGCGACAAGCAGGAGAGCTTTGCGGTCATGCGAAGCCTCGGACTTGAAAACCGTCAGCTTATATTGTATGTCATAATAGATTTTATGCTGATGACTGTGATATGTATTTTGATAGGCCTTGCATTGGGCGCGGCTGTGCATATCGGCATGATCTACCTTTTAAATCAGCGCCTTAATCTGCATCTTGTCACCGCTTATGAATGCAGCGAGGCAGTAAATGCGGCGACACATGATCCCTTGCTTATGACCGTAATAGTGATATTATTAAGCGTGCTTTTGACCGTTACAGCAGTACCGTTAAAATATATCGGCAAAACGCCTATCGCGCTTTTTGACACGCAAAATTTCGGTAAGCATAAGAAAAAAGGCTCTAAAAGGATCATCACAAAAAGCTGGAAAAGGCTCGTATCACGCCGCCTGAAAATGCACTCTCACGGCGCTGCCGTCATAGCGGCGGTCGTAATGGGCGCGGCGCTGTTCGGGTTTACATATTTCCACGCGCTGTCGGTCAAGGACAACGGCACTATCGAAAGCAATCTGGAGAGCTACGGTCTTGAAGGCTTCGACCATACGGCAAACATCAACGAACAGTCGAATATGTATCTATTTAACATTGAAAACCAACACGACTGCGGTATCGACCCCGCCAAAGCGGAGGAGCTGGCGGATAAGCCTTTCGTTACGGATTCTCTCGGAAAAATAGTCAGCCGCTCAACGAGAGTTTCATTTAAAAGCGATGAATTGGACAATGACGCAAAACGTATCTGGAGCGAATTTGACCTTAGAACAAATAAAATTCTTCATGAAGATGACGAATATCAGACGGCTGTGTATGAATCGGAAAACGCTATGATAAACGCTGTCGGCTACAGCGATGATGAAGAAATTTATTATGCTCCGACAACGGGTCTTTCGGAAAATGAGCTTAAAAAGCTCGAAAAAAATGTGATAGACGGCAGGATAGATATTGACAAATTAAATTCGGGCGAGGAGGTAATTATAGCCGTTTCCAAAAAAGAGCAGGAGCGTTTTGCGCCGCTGTTCAAAGCGGGCGATACCATACCGCTTTCGGATATAAAGCTGAACGAAAAAGAAGAAAATATTGATTTTTCAAATATTCAGCCGGAGGATCTCGGAGAACCTGTATACAAAAAGAACGTCAAAGCTCCTGATGGATCTGATATGGAGCTTAGGTCATATTCGTTCGGTCAGCGATGCGATATAGACCCGAGGGTCGGCGCGGTCCTGGCGCTTGACGATGAACAGACAGAGCGTTATCTGGTCTTAGCGGGTGAAGATCATTACGGAATAAATCTGCTTTGCAGCTACAGCGAATTTGCCGCATGGGGACTGCCTAACAATAAGCTTACAAGCCTATCAATAAAAACGGACAGCAATAAAGCAAGCATCAAGGAGATCGACGAATGCTGGTATAACGCAATTTCAAACGCGCAGGGTATTTCCTTCAGCTCATCGACGGATATTATAAACGAAGTCGTATCGGAGACCGACAAGACCATGAGCGTATATTACTGCATGATGGCGGTGCTGATACTGCTTTCGGCAGTTACGACGGCGATGATACTTTACACCAACATCAGAATAAAAAGCAGCAAATTTGCGATAATGCGAGCCTGCGGAATGTCGGTGGGACAGATAACGTATATCGTTATAAAGCACAATATGCTCTACCCTATTATCGGAATAATTTTCTCGCTGATACCGACGGCGGTATGCAACAGATTTTTGAGCTATGTCAGAGAACAAATACAGTCGGGCAATTGGTCGCTCGATAAAACCTCCGGCGAGGATCCATGGTATCTGGAGCTGCCGTGGCACGCCGACCTGTTCAGCTATAAAGTGCCGCAGGCATTGATCATAATTTTCCTTATCTATGTTGTTTTAATGCTGGCGGTAGCTTTGCCGCAGATGTATTATATATCAAAAAGCTCGATAACGAAAGAGCTTGAAGGCTCGGAATTTTAAGGAGACAAAAAATGAGTGAACAAATTATAGTGACAAAAGGACTTTCAAAAAAATATAACATGGGCGAACAGACCGTGACCGCTCTCAATAACGTCAGTATAGAAATAGACAAGGGAGATCTTGTTTCGGTAACTGGCACGAGCGGCAGCGGATAGACTACGCTCATGCACATTCTCGGCGGACTCGATGCGCCTACATCGGGCGAGGTTTTTATTGACGGAGAAAACATCGGCGGCATGAACGACAAGCAGCTCTCAAAGCTGCGCCGTGAAAAAATAGGCTTTGTATTTCAAAAATTCTGCCTTATCCAAGAGCTTAAGGTCATTGAAAATATTACCTTTCCGATACTTCTTTCTAACCGAAAGCCCGATATGGATTACATTGATGAGCTTTGTGAAGCTCTCGGTCTGAGCGAGAGAAAAAAGCATTTGCCCAACGAGCTTAGCGGCGGTCAGCAGCAGCGTGTGGCGATAGCCCGCGCACTCGCAAACGATCCGCAGATACTGCTCTGCGATGAGCCGACGGGAAATTTAGATAAGAAAACCAGCGAGGAGGTAATGGACCTGCTTAACGGTATCAACGAAAAATTCGGGAAAACGCTTTTGATAGTTACGCATGACAACGACATAGCGCAAAAAACAAAACGCCGCCTGCGTATAGAAGACGGCGAGATAGTATCTGATGAATGAGATATAAAAACCGAATCAAGATCTGTTTATGATGTATATTTATCATTATGAAATATTGGAGGAATAAAATTGAGTAATATTAAATTTAGTTTTAAAACCGGAGGTAATACGAGAAGTGCAAAAAGAGTCGGTTATTTTGGAAAAAACGGCAGGCATAGATGGTACGGAAAATACGAACTGCTTGACGGAAGTATGAGCAAAACAATTTATCCTAATGATGAAATTTTGAATATAAATGTTGAAACAATATCCGGACAAATTTCAATTAAAATACTGGATAAAGAAAAAAATATAATTTTTGAAAAAACAAACATGACCACCGGTTATTACAGCGTAAATACGACCGGAAAGGTTAATGTTAAAATTGAAGCAGACAAGCACAGCGGCAGCTTTTCAATTGAATAAACCGATTTTGCTTGATATTAAACCTTTTACGGACTAATTTTTTTGTTTTTGCGCTTAAATTTTTTCAGCTGCCCTTTTGCACTTCCCAAACATAACAATTGATCCTCATGATTAAAGCAAACCGCATATGTCAAATTTTTATCCATAACATAAAACTCAAAACCATAAGCTTCGCCCAACAATTCCGTCAGATCGTTCCCGTTATTTATTTCAATAACGCTCCAAAGATCGAGATCGTTAAACATCAATAAACATGACGTATCGCCGACAAAATTCCCGATATAACTCCAGCCCATAGGGTCGTTTAAATATTCCGCAGCTTTCAGGCGTTCCCACAAAAACACGCCTTTAGTTTGACGTTCATCAATATATTTTGATCTGAATTTCTCCGTTATATCCGCAGTCTCATTTTTGTCCAAAACGCGAATATTGATATTTAACTCCTCCGCACAATTTATCAATTCGTCCTTTACACCGCACATAACCGCTCACCCTTAAAAAATGAATATGGAAAGTCCTTTTTTCAAAACAAGATCATAAAGCCCCTTTTAAAAAGCATTCATGTTTATGTAAGTATCGCGGTCAAGCCATAGGAGCAAAGCTCCGTACAGGGAAGAAAATTATATTAGCGATCACAATAATATCGTTAGCTCTTTGAAAAGGGGTCTTTACATTTTTTCTTTCATTTCCGCCGTTCCCAACATTAAAAAATATCTCCCTACGGCAAATTAACTTCAACATCACCGGTAACACAATCTACCGTAATATAATAGATATAATGCATTCCGATATCAGCAACTTCGTCAATAATAAAATACCATTTAGGCGTACAGATAATGTTTCCGGGTTCTTCCGTTCCTTGCGGATCGGTATATGTTCCTATAGGTTCGTACATCAATGTTACATCGTCAAACGTAACACTCATATAGTCCGCCAATTCTCTCTCCAGTATATCACACGCGCCTTTAAAAGAAAGAACCTTCTCCAACGGCTCTGCTTTAGCAGCAGTAAAGGTTTCACAGCTATTTAAAAATTCGGGTGAAAAATTGCTGTCGAAATCCATGTAGGTCTGCATTGAAAATGACAAAAGGGCATTCTCATCTCCGTAAGAAGGGAGAGGAGAAAATCTTGAAAATAAATTCAGTATACCTACTCCCTTGTAGCTTTTTCTCAGTTCGATCTCATAACCCACATCATCGGGCGTGCGAATAATATATCCGTCAGAAGCTTGAACATCTAATTCATCACCTACAGCCTCTTTGACCTTTTCCCATATGGACAGAGCCGTTGAGCTTGCCTTATTAAGCTCATCGGGAATTTCCTCCGGTTTCATATGATCAATAAAATAAACATCTCTTGATGTTACATTCTCGCTTGAACTGCTGACTCCGGTTTCATCTTCCTTCCAGCGAACATACGGTTTTGAATAGCCTCTGACCGTAACATCTTCGCTTCCTTGCTCTAATGATGCAGAAAATTCTTCGGCAGTCATTTCCGCCTCAAATGAAAAATCAAGGGCAGAATACAGCTCTGAGACTTTGCCTTTTTTCCACTCGATATCGTTTTCTTTGTTATTGTATGCTAATTCCAAATCATAGATCCCTTCGGGGGGAGTATGTCTTATCGCGGAGCTGTCTGGAAGTGTAAATTTTGTATATTCCGTACTGTAAGCACTGTCAAAGTCATCATATACCTTGTCGGGTGATACAAAAACGGATTGCGTTTCATCGGAATCATGCTTGTTGCTTTTAATACTTTCGGGAGTATCAGCACAAGAAGTCAGCAGGAACAACGCAGCGCACATAAAAGGGACAACTGTTTTTTTCATTTTATATCTCTTCTTTCTTTTGATAAAATATACCATAAGGTATTAAGTATATTTTATCATATTTATTCTTATTTGTCAATATATAACGGAAATATTATGCATGGCTGCCCCCCTTTTTTTGGATTTAATATGTCAAGCGTTTAAGAAACCCGAACATAAAAAAACCGTGTATTTTCAAGCATTTTGAAAACACACGGTAAATAAAAAAGTGGAGCATAGGGGATTCGAACCCCTGACCCCAACACTGCCAGTGTTGTGCGCTACCAACTGCGCTAATGCCCCGAACAAGATATATTATATCACAAAAAAAGCGTGATGTCAATAGGTTATTTTATTATTTACAATTTAGCAACAAATAAAACGATCAGCCGGCGAAAACCTCTTCACCGGCTGAAAATTCGGTCAGATACCGCACTCCTCATAATCCTTCCACTTTTCATAATGAGCTTTTTCCTCATAATATTTGCAAACGAGCAGTCCGGTGGAAGCGATAACAAGAAGAAGCGCGCCCATTAACGTCCAGAAGGATTTCTTTTTTGAATACGCCGGCATAAATATCAACTCCTAAAAAGCCAAATTTTTTCTACAACCCTATTATACCACAGCTTACTTCAGTTGTCAAGCTTTTTTTAGTTTGCGCCGGCGTTCCGTAAACGCCGCTTGTGTTGAGATCTATTAAACCTTGTCTGAGCCGTACTCGGACGGCGCGTCTTTTCATTTGATATTTTTTTAGTCGGACGCTCCGGCATCGCTGAAAATTTTAAATACTTTCTCAAAAATTTTTGAAAATTTAATTTTAAGACCGCTCGTCAGAGCGTGTAAAATCAAGGCTGACAGAGCGATGCTCAAAACATTTAAAAACGAAATTTTTTAAAAATTTTGTCGGAACGCGTCAAAAAATTTCAGACCGCGGCAGCCGCTTGCTTTGCAATGGTTTTCTTATCCGAAAGCTGCCTGTATGCCGCGGTTATTACGGCAAGCGACAATAAAGCGGTAAGAATATCGGAAACGGGCATTGAATATAGCACTCCGTCCAAGCCGAAAAATATCGGCAAAATCAGCGCAAAGCCCACGCCGAAAGCAATTTCGCGGACCATCGAAAGCATTGTCGAAGCCGCCGCTTTTCCCATTGCCTGAAGGAAAATAAACGCCGCTTTATTTATGCACGCAAAAATTATCATGCAAAGATATATCCTGAACGCTTTTACCGCAAAATCGGTGTAATATACGCTCTCGTTAGCCGCGCCGAAGATCTGTATAAGCTGCTTCGGGAAAAGCTCAACGATGATTAGCGACACCGCGCCGACGGCGGCTTCGGCGGCAAGAAGCATTGAAAAGAGCTTTTTAACGCGTTCTTTAAGTCCCGCGCCCATGTTGAAGCCGACTACAGGTATACAGCCCGCCGCCATTCCGACAACTATAGAAATAACTATCTGGAAAAATTTCATAACTATACCGACGACCGCCATAGGTATCTGCGCATACTGCGGCTGAGAGAAAACCGCGTCCGCCGCGCTGTATTTTCTTATCATATTATTGATAGCCGCCATTGCCGCGACAAGAGAGATCTGCGAAAGAAAGCTGCATATTCCGAGTGTGAGAGTTTTCTTAACTATGCTTTTTTCAAGCGCGAGATCGGTTTTTGAAACGCTGACCGTTTTTGTGTGAAGCAGGTAAAATGCGGCGATGACCGCGGTGACGAGCTGTCCTATCATGGTAGCTATCGCCGCGCCCCTCATGCCCATTTTGAAAATAAAAATAAATATCGGATCGAGAATTATATTTATGACCGCTCCCGCAAGCGTTGAAAGCATCGCAAGCTTAGGGCTTCCGTCAGCGCGTATGACCGGGTTCATCGCCTGCCCGAACATATAAAACGGAACGCCGACGGTTATCCAGAAAAAGTATTCCTTTGAATAATTAAAGGTCTGCTGATTCACCCTGCCGCCGAACAGAGCTATTATCTGTTCGCTGAAAATCAGATAGACCGCTGTAAGCAGTATTCCCGAAGCGACAGACATTACGACGGCGTTCCCGACGCTTTTGGAGGCGTCCTCGGGGCGGTTTTTGCCTAAGCTCAAGCTTACAAACGCACAGCAGCCGTCGCCTATCATAACGGCTATCGCAAGCGCTATCACCGTCAGCGGAAAAACGACGGTGTTCGCGGCGTTTCCGAAAGAGCCGAGATAATCGGCGTTTGCAATAAATATCTGATCGACGATATTATAAAGCGCGCCGACCAGAAGTGAGATTATGCAGGGCACGGCGTATTTTTTCATCAGCCTGCCGATCCTTTCTTCTGCAAGATAAGATGTGTTTTTTTCCATAAAATATCCTCCTTAAAAAAACAAAAAAGCGCAAGTCCAAAAGTCGGACTTACGCTTAAAAGCTACTCACTGTTAATTATTATACCAAATCAAAGGCAAAATTTCAAAGGGCATTTTGCACAAACTTTTTTAAAATTTCAAGCCTTGTTTTCGGTCGTCTTTGTTATCGTTCTTCACGCATTTCTGACAGCCCGGACAGCTCCCGCAGCAGCCGTCACAGCCACCTCCGCGCCTTTTTATGCAGCTTATCACTGCCGCGGCAAGAACCGCCGCTATAAGCAATATAAGGATAATATCCGCCGCGTTCAATCAGATCACCCCTGCAAGCATTCCTATGATATGTACAAAAAGCGCCGCGAACCACGCCACCGCGCACTGCCACACGACAAGAGCTATCGCCCATTTTGTCCCAAGCTCGCGCTTTATCGCCGCTACTGCCGCTACGCAGGGAGTGTAAAGGAGTGAAAAGACGAGCAGGCAGGCAGCCGAAAGGGTCGACAGGCAGGCGGTCACACCGCCGCTGTAAAGTATCTGCAATGTTGAAACAACGCTCTCTTTTGCCATAAAGCCGCTTATCAGCGCGACGATTATCTGCCAGTCGCCCATGCCTATAGGCGTCATTATCGGCGACAAAAATCCAGCGGCTTTGGCGAGCATACTTTCTCCCGCGTCTGCAACAAGCTCGAGATGTATGTCAAAGCTCTGCAAAAACCATACCGCTACGGTCGCTATAAGTATCACCGAAAAGGCTCTTTGCAGAAAATCCTTCGCCTTTTCCCAAAGAAGCTGCGCCACGTTCCCCGCCGCGGGCATACGATAATTCGGCAGCTCCATAACAAACGGCACAGCCGCGCCTTTAAACAGCGTATTCTTATACAGACACGCCGCAAATATCCCGACGATTATTCCGAGCAGATAAAGACCGACCATGATAAGTCCGCCGCCCTTCGGGAAAAACGCTTTTACAAAAAACGCATATATCGGCAGCTTTGCCGTACAGCTCATAAACGGCGTGAGCAGTATCGTCATTTTTCTGTCTCTCTCACTCGGCAGGGTGCGCGTCGCCATAACCGCCGGAACGGAGCAGCCGAAGCCTATCAGCAGCGGCACGATGCTGCGCCCAGAAAGTCCTATCTTTCTGAGAAGCTTGTCCATGAAAAACGCTACCCTCGCGATATATCCGCTGTCCTCGAGCAGCGAGAGAAAGAAAAACAGCGTTACGATGACCGGCAGAAAGCTCAGCACGCTTCCGACGCCCTCAAATATTCCGTCAATAATAAGATCGTGTATCACGGGATTTACATGAGCGTTAGTAAGTGCTGTGTCGCAAAGCCTTGTGACAAGCTCTACGCCGCTTTCAAACAATTGCTGAAGCCATGCGCCGATAACGTTGAAGGTCAGATAAAACACCAGCGCCATTATAAGTATAAACGCCGGGATCGCCGTGTATTTTCCGGTAAGTATCCTGTCGATATGACGGCTCCTGATGTGCTCGCGGCTTTCACGCGGCTTTATCACGGTCTTGGCGCAGAGATTTCTGATAAACGAAAATCTCATATCGGCTATAGCCGCGCTTCTGTCAAGTCCGCGTTCGTTTTCCATCTGCGTTACGATATGCTCTATCATTTCAAGCTCATTTTTATCGAGCATCAGCTTTTCGATCACAAGCTTGTCGTCCTCTATCACCTTTCCCGCCGCAAATCTCAGCGGAATACCCGCCGATTCGCAGTGATCCTCTATAAGGTGCGATATTCCGTGTATACATCTGTGCACCGCGCCGCCGTGCTCGCTTTTTGAGCAAAAATCCTTTCTGAGCGGACGCTCCTGATAATGCGCGATATGTATCGCATGA
This sequence comes from uncultured Ruminococcus sp., assembly GCA_947589205.1. Taxonomy (GTDB): domain Bacteria; phylum Bacillota; class Clostridia; order Oscillospirales; family Ruminococcaceae; genus YE71. The sequence continues at coordinate 11,676 of CANQCJ010000043.1, forward strand.
CCGATAAGCTCCTCGATACCCTCGTTCTTCGCCGCCGAGATAGGCACGACCGGCACGCCGAGAAGCTCTTCCATTTCGTTTACGTCTATCCAGCCGCCGTTCGATGTAAGCTCGTCCATCATATTAAGCGCTACCACCATCGGTATATCCATTTCGATAAGCTGCATGGTAAGATAGAGATTTCTCTCGATATTGGTGACGTCGACGATATTGATTATCGCATGAGGCTTTTCATCGAGCACAAAATTGCGCGAAACTATTTCCTCTCCGGTGTACGGCGACATGGAATATATACCCGGCAGGTCGGTTATCATCGTGTCCGGGTGCTCTCTGATCGCGCCGTCCTTGCGGTCTACGGTCACTCCGGGGAAGTTTCCGACGTGCTGCTTTGAACCGGTCAGGCGGTTAAAAAGCGTAGTTTTTCCGCTGTTCTGATTTCCGACCAAAGCAAACCTCATCAGCGTTCCCTCCGGAAGCGGTTCGCCGTCGTCCTTAGCGTGAAAGCGTCCGCCCTCGCCGAGACCGGGGTGTTCGGTCTTTTTCTTTTTGACCTGCTTTACAGCTTCCTGTTTTTTTGCTTCGACCGAAACTACTTCGATCTTTTCCGCGTCCGCAAGACGCAGCGTAAGCTCATATCCATGAAGCTGAAGCTCCATAGGGTCGCCCATAGGCGCATATTTTACTACCGTGACCTCCGTGCCGGGTATAAGTCCCATATCGAGAAAATGCTGCCTGAGCGCGCCGTCCCCGCCGAGACTTACGACCTTCACGGTCCGTCCGATATCCGTTCCTTTTAAAGTCTGCATATTTTGCTCCCAATTTTTTTCTTAAACTGAAAATTGATCTGATAAGCGGTCTCTTAATAATTATATGCCGTTATACCTGTAAATTATATCACAAATTTCCCGCAATATCAAGCACATTATATGAACAATTTATTTTCATAAAAACGCCGGCTGAAATTTCGTTCAGTCGGCGCAGGTCTTTGCCTTAGATGTTTTTTAAGTCGGCATTCGGAATATCGTTTTCTAAGTTTTCCTCCGCAAGATCGCTGTCAAATTCCGGATAGGTCTCCGGGATAGGCTTTTGCGCGCTTTGCGGCTTCTTTTTCTTTTTGGACATGATCCTCACCTCAAAATTATTATCTGCGCTTTAACGAAAAATATACTTTGTTTTTTTGCAAAAAAATAAAAGCCCAACGAGAAAAATAAAAAGCCCACAAAAATAAAAAGCCCACCGAGAAAGGTGAGCTTTTTAAAAACGAGGCGCCACCCAGATTTGAACTGGGGATCAGGGAGTTGCAGTCCCACGCCTTACCACTTGGCTATAGCGCCGAGAGCGGATTACGAGGCTCGAACTCGCTACCTCCACCTTGGCAAGGTGGCG
>CANQCJ010000044.1 GCA_947589205.1 uncultured Ruminococcus sp.
GCCGCCCGCTATTATGAACATTATCCTCAGCATCGAGCTTTGCTGGTTTAGCATCGGCAGCACGAAGGAGGCGGTAGCGGTTATGCCTACTATTATCAGCAGCGGAGAAGAGATTATGCCGCTCTTTACGGCGGCGTCGCCTATGATAAGCCCGCCCGCTATGCTCATAGCCGCTCCCACCGCGTGCGGCAGACGTATGCTCGCTTCACGCATGACCTCGAGCAGCAGCATGATTATCATCATTTCGCTGAAAAGCGGCAGCATGGTGGTCTTTTCGCTTGCCGAAAGATTTGACAGCAGACGTGTGTTCAGCATTTCCGGGTCGAAATTCACCGCCGCAAGATATATCCCCGGGAAAGCGGTCGCCAAGAAAAACGCTATATATCTTATCGCCTTTAAAAACGTAACGAAATAGGTCTTTGAAGCGGTATCGTCGATGCTGTTGAAATTCTGCGAAAACATATACGGGCAGATAAGACAGAACGGCGTGCCGTCGATAAGCACTCCTATCCTGCCCTGAATGACATTTGAACAAAGCATATCGGGACGTTCGGTATAGCCTACCTCGGAAAAAAGCAGTCTCGGCGAATCCGGCTCGAGCGCGGGCTGTACAAAGCCCGTACCGAGTATGCAGTCGAGCTTTATGCTCTTTAAGCGCGCGCGTACCTGCGACACCATTTTTTCATCGGCTCTTCCGCGCACATAGACAAGACAGATATCGGTATTTGAAAGCTCTCCCGCCTGCATCATCTCAAAGCGCAGAGCGGGGTGCTTTATCCTGCGGCGGATAAGCGAAATGTTCGTCCTTATGACCTCGCTGAACGCCTCCTGCGAACCGAGAACGTTGTTTTCCATTGTCGGCGCGGATATGGCTTTTTTCTCATAGCCCTGAATGCCGAACGCCGCGGCGAAGGGGATAGAATCGACAAAAACGAGTGCGAAGCCGGAAAACAGCAGCCGCGAGATCTCCGACATATCGTATACCAATATCCTCTCGTTTGAGAGCAGGCTTTTTGAAGTAAGAAACGTCATTATCTCATTCGGCTGTTTTTTGTCCTCGCCAAGCTCCATGAGCGGACGGAAAACAAGCTCGCTCATCATCTGCGTTGAGACCATGCCCTCTATCGTGACCACCGCGCATTCGGTGTCGGAAATTTTGACGTTCATTATGTTCAGATCCATAGAATTGCCAAGTATCGTACGGAGTCCGAGAAGGTTTTCCCCGATCGCGGACTTTACCGCTATAGTCTCGAAATTCCTGAAGTCCGGTATGCTTTTTTCCATTTTTTTAACGCTCCCTTTCTGCTCGTTTACGCTTTAGTATAAACGCTTTTTTTGAGAATATTCTTAAAGAAAACGGCTAAGAATAGTATCAAAAACTTTTGAGAGGAAAATTGATATGCTTATTGTATTTTTCCGCGCCGTTATACTTTATATAGTCGTTGTGTTCTGCATGAGACTTATGGGAAAAAAGCAGTTGGGTCAGCTCCAGCCGAGTGAATTTGTCGTTACGATACTGCTTTCAAATATCGCGACGCTGCCGATAGAGGACATAAATATCCCGGTGATGATGGGACTTGTGCCGATAGTCACCATCGTTTCGTTCGATGTGTTCATATCCTATATTTCGCTTTATTCCAAAGGCTTCAGAAGAATGGTCTGCGGTTCGCCGAAGATAATCATAAACGAGGGGAAAATCGATCAGTCGCTTATGAAAAAGCTGCGCTTTACCGTAGACGATCTGCTTGAATCGCTGCGCGAGCAGCAGGTGTTCGACATAGCGCAGGTACAGCTTGCCGTCGTTGAAACTACAGGACAGCTTTCCGTGTATGTAAAGCACAGCAAGGGCACGCTAACGCCGGAGGACGCCGATATAAAGGTTAGCGACGACGACCCGCCGCAGCTTATTATAGACGACGGCGAGGTGTTAAACGATACTCTTGCGCTCATCGGCTTCGGTGAGGGCTGGTTAAAGCACATCTTAGACGATGAAAGGACAGCTCTCGACGAGGTATTTATGATGACCTGCGACAAGAGCGGGAAATATAATATTATAAAAAAGGAAAAGTGATCATGAAAAGACTTTATGTGTGTATTGCTTTGATCGGCGCTGTAATATGCGCTTCGACAGCGGCGCTCGTTCTGCTTAAAAACGCCGGCGCGGAGCTTTTGAGCTGCATTGACGAATGCCTCGAGGGGATAGAAATGAAGGACAAGGATATAAGCGGCGAGCTTGAAGCCCTCGATGAGAGCTGGGGGGATTATTATGTAAAGGCTTCGTTCATAACCCGCTCGTCGTCGCTCGACGATGTTTCCGGCTCTGTCGCGCGGCTGAGGTCGCTGCTAAAGGTCTCGCCGGACGAGTTTGCCGCGGAGCTTAATTCGGTGCGCTACCGCGTTGAGCTTTTGTACGAAAGCCAGATACCCCACTGGAGGAGCGTTTTCTAAAGCATATTTGTCAAAATAAACAACAAAAGCGTTTCCACGGCGTTATATTTGTAGCTTTATTCCATTGACAACCTCTTAAAAATATATTATAATTCTTTTAAGAAGTTTTGTTTCTTATAGAACAGTCTTTTTTAGTATTTTTATGGAGGAATAATAATGGCGAAATTTTGTGGAAACTGCGGAAAACCCGCCGAGGACGGCGAAAAGTTCTGCGCAGCCTGCGGCACGCCCTTCGAGGACGCGGATAACGGTCAGCCTGCTCAGGATAACAGCGCCTTTGAACAGTCAAACGCTGTTCCGTTTAATTCCGGCGCGGATTTTTCCGATATGGACGGCGGAGCGGTAAAGACCTCCGGCAAGAATATGATGCCGGTCATTATCGTCGCCGCGCTGCTTGTCGTGCTTATCGCAGTATTTATTGTGATAGCTCTTGTGACAAGAAATGTCAAGATCGACGCTAAGGATCTTATCGACGTTGATTTTGTAGGCCCTGACGGCTACGGCAAATGCTATGCGCAGCTCGATATCGACCCCGATTTTGCTTACGATGAATACAAGGTGGATTATACCGACTATTCTATCCGCTATGCGGGCGAGGATTCGGACGATATCAAGTACAGCGACTATTTTGCCAAAAAGGGCAGCAAGCTCGAGGAAGCCTACGGCAAGGACAAGGACGACGCTGAGGATATGCGCGACGCTATACTCAAGACCAACAAGGCAAGCTCCGGCAGAGTATTTGACATCGAGTGCAAGCCGAGCAAGGAAAAGGGTCTTAAAAACGGCGATAAGGTAACTATTACCGTTGAATATGACGAGGATTACCTCAAGGAAAATCATGTAAAGCTCACCAATACCAGCTTCGAGGTAGAGGTCAAGGGTCTTACTAAGTCCGAGACTATAGATCCGTTTGAGGGTCTCAGCGTGACCTACGAGGGAGTAGACGGACGCGGAGAAGCCGATATCGCTTCCGGTCAGAATGACTATTGCGAATACTACTTCGATTCGACCTCCTACGGTCTGTCAAACGGCGACACCGTTACCGTTACGGCTTATCTCGATTACTATGATTATCAGTATCTTGACGACAAAAAGCCGGAGGAGGGCGTTTGGTTCACCGACGATGGAAAGGTTTATGTATGGCCGTTCGAGGATACCCAGACCAACAAGGATTTCACCGTCGAGGGACTTACAGAGCTTATAGAGGTAGATCCGTTTGAGGGAATGACCTTTGAATACAGCGGAGCTACTCCGTTCATAAGAATAGACAGCGCGAAATTTGCAGAGGATCAGACCGAGCTTATCGACAACGCCTATGCGGAGATCGACTGCGAATACGGCGAACGCTTTAAGTCCGGCGACACCTTTACCGTTAAGGTATACGCCTACAGCTCGTTTGCCGATGACGGCTACAAGCTCGCGGGCACTCCCGACAGCGACGGCTATGTAAGCAAGGAATTCACCGTTGACGACACATTCCCCGCTTATGCCGATACCACAACTGCCGCTAAGGCGAACGCAGACGTTGAAAGCAAATTTGAAGCGGCTGTTACCGACTACAAGCAGAGCAAGCAGGGTTCATCATATGTAAGAAACGTCGACCTCGATTCCTCGATCAAGTCGTTCACATCATTCGAGCTTGTTGAAAGCTACATAGCATTCAACAAAGCCGAGGACTATGACAACATCGGCTGGGGCGAGGAAATAAACAGCATCATACGCATATACAAGGCTGATGTCAAGCTTAAAGAGGGTAAGGCTTCGTTCTATGTGGTATTCAAGCTCGACAATATAACCAACAGCACCGAGGACGGCAGCTTTGCTTCCGAAAACAGTGTCGATACCGAAAGCTACGCCAATAAAAATGAAGCTGTAGAAGCTGTTACAACGATCGAGGGCTACACCGTTACCAAGATAGGCGAAGCCGCTGCGGAAGCTCCGGCGGACGAAAGCTCTGCGGCAGACGAAAGCAGCGCAGCTGACGAAGGTGCGGCTGCGGAAGAGACCTCCTCCGCGGAGGAAAGCGCAAGCGCGGCTGATTCGAGTGCTGCCGAAAGCAAAGCGGACGACACCTCTTCCGAGGAAATGGTTCCGTAATAAAAATTAAATTCAACGAGATCTCTCCGTTATGAAAAAAGCGGGGAGATCTTTTTTTGCGTGTAAAAATTTTGTAAGGGGGTATTGAAAATTTTTGTGTAATGTGCTAAAATAGGATAAAGAGCCTTTGCGGCTCGTAAGTATAAAGAAAAGGGGAAGAAAATTATGAAAATGACTTTTATCGGCGCAAACCATCAGGTCACCGGAAGCTGTACTTTTATAAACGCCTGCGGTATGAATTTTTTGGTGGATTTCGGTATGGAGCAGGGTATCAACGAATTTGAAAACGCCAAGATACCGGTCTCGCCGTCAAAAATAGATTTTGTCCTGCTTACTCACGCGCACATAGATCACTCGGGACTGCTGCCGATGCTCTGCGCGGGCGGCTTTTCGGGAAAAATACACTGCCAGAACGCAACGGCTAATCTTTGCTCGATAATGCTCAGAGATTCCGCGCATATACAGGAATTTGAAGCGGAATGGAAAAGCCGCAAGGGCAAACGCAAGGGCAGCGCCGAGACCGAACCGCTTTACACTATGGCTGACGCGGAGACCGCGATAAAGGCTCTTTGTCCTCACGAGTATGAGGAGCGCGTTCAGCTTTGCGGCGGCATAAGCGTTATGTTCAGAGACGCCGGTCATCTGCTCGGTTCTTCAGGGATAGAGATAACGCTCGAGGAAAACGGAAAAAAGCGAAAAATCGTTTTTTCCGGCGATATAGGAAATTTCGATATACCGCTTATAAGAGATCCCGCATATTTTGAAGAAGCGGACTTTGCCGTTATGGAATCGACCTACGGCAACAGACTGCACACCAAGCCGGAAAACTATCCCGCCGCTCTCGCAAGGGTCGTCAACGACACCTTTGAGCGCGGAGGAAACGTCGTGATACCCTCCTTCGCCGTCGGCAGAACGCAGGAGCTGCTCTACTTTTTCAGACAGATAAAAAAGGACGGTCTGGTAAAGAGCATACCCGATTTTGAAGTGTATGTAGACTCCCCGCTCGCGATAGAAGCTACGGCGATATTTGTAAAAAATGAAGCCTCCTGCTATGACGAGGAGGCGGCGGGGTTTGTAAAAAACGGCGTAAATCCTATCTCCTTCCCGGGACTGAGGATAGCCGTTACAAGCGACGAATCGCGCGCCATAAACTTCAACGACAAGCCCAAGGTAATAATTTCCGCAAGCGGTATGTGCGAAGCGGGCAGGATAAAGCATCATCTTAAACACAATCTCTGGCGCAGAGAATCTACGGTGCTGTTTGTCGGCTATCAGGCTAACGGAACGCTCGGCAGGCGGCTGGTCGAGGGCGCGGACAGCGTTAAGCTTTTCGGCGAGGAGATAAAGGTCAACGCGAAAATTTTACAGCTTCCCGGCATGAGCGGTCACGCGGACAAAAACGGCCTGGACAAATGGATAAGCGCGATAGACGGCTTAAAGAGCGTTTTCGTTATCCACGGCGAAGCCGAGACCTCCGAGGAATACACCGCGCACCTTAACAGCGATATGGGGCTTAACGCCAAATGCCCCTACAGCGGCGCGCAGCTCGATCTTATCACCGGAGAATTTGTCAACGCAGAACCCGTCAGGGTCGAGAAAAGAGCGAAGGAATCTACTCCGTATCTGCGCCTGAAGGCTGCCGCTCAACGCCTTGAAAAGCTTATTTCCCTTTCAAGCGGACTTAGCAACAAGGAGCTTGCGGCTATGGCGGATACGCTCAACAATCTCTGCTCGCGCTGGGAACAATAACCAAAGGAGAACAGACACAGCATGAAGATCATTCATTTCAGCGAGATAAATTCCGCGCTTAAAGACGGCGCGGAGGAATATATAAAATATTGCAGCGATGAATATGATAAAAGCTGCCGCGGGATAGCCGAAAGTATCGCCGATTCAAAACGCCCGATAATCCTGCTTTCCGGTCCCTCAGGCAGCGGAAAAACCACGACCGCGCTGAAAATAGAGGGCTTCCTCGACGAGCTGGGCCTACAGACCCACACCGTTTCGATGGACAATTATTTTCTGCCCAAGGAACAGATACCAATTCCGCCGGACGGAAAAATAGATTTTGAATCGCCCTATCGGATAGATATACCGCTGCTCAAAAAGCACATCGGCATTTTCGCGGAATGCGGAGAGGTCGAGGTGCCGCAGTTTGATTTTACCGACCAGTCGCGCGCAAAGGGCAAAAGGCTTAAGCGAAACAAGGGCGAGCTGATTCTTTTTGAGGGCATACACGCGCTCAACCCCGAGGTCACCGGCTTCGACGACGTTGCAAACTGCCTGTATGTCAGCGTGAGAACGCGAATACAGCTTTCAAACGGCAGCCTGCTGCACCCGGAGCTGATAAGGCTGATGAGGCGCATGATACGCGACAGAAATTACCGCAGCCGCTCTCCCGAGGAGACGCTTGAAATGTTTGACAGCGTTCAGCGCGGCGAAAATCTCTATATAAACCCGTTCAAGCAGCGCGCGCATTTTCAGCTCGACACATTTCACGGCTATGAGTGCAGCGTTTACAAGAATTTTCTGGAAAAGGACGTTGAGCGTCTGAAGCAAGGCTGCGCCGATTTTGGGCGGTTCGAGACGATCCGCGACCTGATAAAAGACATTGACCCGCTCGACGAAAGACTCGTCCCGAACGATTCGATGATAAGAGAATTTATCGGCGGGAGCAAATACGAATACTGAAAAATATGTACCGTCCGCGCAGCATGAGCGCGGACGGGATTTGATTGTAATTGTACAAATTTACGGACTTAAAATTTTCAGTTTAACGGGTTTAATATTTTTACATCGCAAGCGTGCCGCTCTCGCTTTCAAGCAGTATCAGTATCTGCTCCTCTCTGCCGGTCTCGGCGTTTATATAAACAAGAACGTGCCTGCCGTCCTCGGTCTCGCACTTAAATTCGTAGCAGTAAAGCTCCTTGCCGCCCTCCGACGGGATCACGGCTTTTCCCTCGTCAATGCAATTCAGATACGGCGACAGCTTTTTGCGACACTCCGGCATCGAGATCGTCTCATCGGGAAAGCTGCGCTTTTTGTGATTGACAAGATAACCCGCGGTCTCAAAGCCTAAAATCTCGCCGTCGTCCATAGCGACAGAGACCTTGACAAGATCGGTATAGCATACCACTCCGTCGATGCGGTAAGCAAAATTCACGGTGACGACATTGTTGACGCGCTCGTGGTAGGTCAGTTTCATATTTTGATATCCCGCATCGCTTACAAAGTCCATCGCCTTTTGAACGGCTTCGTCAACGCTCAGAGAAGCGGAATTAGGCTTGCGCGATTTAAGAAAATATGAAACAAATCCTCCCTGCTTGGTCACCGCACAGGCAACACTCTGATCCTTGTCATAAAACACCCACGAGGGCATATCGCCGTCCTGCTCTTCGACCCTGCTGAGATCGTTTGAAGAAATATTTAACAGCATGGACGCACGCTCTAACGCTTTATTTTGGCTGACCTCCGGCTCGTTTTTGAGCATCAGCGGATCCTTTTCCATAAGATGATCGGAAAACGGTCCGTCATAAATAAGCGTCGGATAAGACTCGAAGCCCTGCTCAAATTCCGTGAAGCCCTCCGTCACCTGCGGCGACGATCCATTCTTTTTATTATTATTTGAAACCGAAGAAATATCTGTCTCACCGCTCGATACCGATTCTTCAAGCGACCACATTTGTTTTGAAAGCTTCTCGGCAAACTCGTGCAGCGTTTTCAGATCTTTATATTCCCGATCGCTCAGCTCCTCGCCGTCCTCGGTCTTTCGCGCAAGCGAACGCGCATAATTTCCGACCTGCGACAAAAATTTGTAGGTGTTTTCAAGGCTCAGCTCCTGCATCGGAAGCTGCAGCATTGCCGCCTTAGCAGTCTGCGCTTCACTGAAAAGCTTGTCGGCAAGCGCAGACTGCTGCTCCGCCGTACCGGCATAAAGCTGCTTTTCGAGAGTGTTGTTGATGTTGTCCGCCGCCGCCGAAAGATCCTCGAGCGCGCGGACGTAGTTGTTGCGGATCAGTATCTCCTTGTTCTGATTTTCGTCCATCAGCAGGATATTGCGCACCAGCAGTACGGCTATTGCCGCTATGCCTAACGAGAACGCCTTTATAAGCCCGCGTCTTGAAAGTTTCATATTTTTATATGACCTCCTGTTTTAAACTGTACAGAATTTTTCTCTTTAAATTTAACCGTACATTTTTTCGTACTTGACTTTAAAACTATTTTTTCCCGATTTTTTTGTTCTATGCTAAAAAAATTTGCTTTTTTCGCAAAATTGTGATATAATTTATTTATGCTTTTATGAAAGGACTTTTCTATGGTTTATTTTGACAACGCCGCCACGACCCGCCCCTGCGAGGCTGCCGTAAAGGCTGCCGCCGAGGGGTTTGAATGCTTCGGAAATCCCTCCTCGCTCCACGGGGTCGGTCTCGCCGCTTCGCAGTTAGTTTCAGCCGCACGAAAGACTGTCGCCGCCTCGATAGGCGCGCTCGAACAGGAAATTTTTTTCACCTCCGGCGCGACCGAATCCAACAATACCGCTATTTTCGGCGCAGCCAACAGCGTCGGGCGGCACAAAAAACGCATTGTCGTTTCCGCCGTCGAGCACCCGTCCGTCGCAAACGCCTGCAATGCGCTCGCCGCACTCGGACTTGAGGTGGTATTTATCCCGCCGACCGACGATTTTTGCGAACGCTTTATCGCCGCCGTCAACACCGACACCTGCCTTGCAAGCTGTATGCTTTGCAACAACGAGACCGGCGCGGTTTTCGACGCTGCCCGCATCTTCAAGCAGGTCAAAAAAATTTCGCCGCGAACGCTCACCCACTGCGACGCCGTTCAGGCATATCTGAAGCTGCCGCTGCGCGCGGGCAGGCTTTTCGCCGACATGATCTCGCTGAGCGGTCACAAGGTCCACGCCCCAAAGGGTATCGGCGCGCTTTATGTCAAAAAGGGCGTTCATATCCCGCCGCTGCTTTACGGCGGCGGTCAGGAAAACGGTCTGCGCTCAGGCACTGAAAGCGTGCCGCTTATTGCGGCGTTTGGCGCGGCTGTCGATCAACTGTCCAAAAATACAGACACAAGATATCGTCAGGTCTCGCTTCTTCGCGAACGTCTGCACGAAAAATGCGCGCCGCTCAGTTGGATAAGCTTCAACTCCCCCGACGGCGGTTCGCCTTATGTAAACAGCATTTCCTGCGCGGGACTGCGTTCGGAGGTACTGCTGCATTACCTCGAAAGCCGCGGCATTTACGTTTCAAGCGGTTCTGCCTGCTCAAAGGGCAAAAAAAGCGGCGTTCTTACCGCCCTCGGCATTCCCGATGCCAAAGCCGATTCCACGATAAGGGTAAGCTTTTGCGCCGAAAACACTCCCGATGAAGTCGACGCGCTCGTTGAAGCTCTGGAAGCCGCCAAGTCGGAGCTTGCGGGGGTAAAATAGGCAAACGAATGTTTTATACCTTTATTAATATATAAGAGACCCGTTTCGACAAAAAATTCTGAAAGGATAGTTTATAATGAAAGAAATAATTTTATGCAAGTTCGGCGAGATCGCCCTCAAAGGGCTGAACAAGTCGAATTTTGAGAGCACGCTTGTAAAAAACGTCCGCCGCAGGCTCAAAACCATCGGCAATTTTGAGCTTGAAAAGGCGCAGTCGACACTTTACGTCACTCCCGCCGACGAAAACGCCGATATAGACCTTGCGCTCGATTCGCTGAAAAAGGTTTTCGGTATCGTCAAGCTCTATAAAGCTTTAGAGCTTGACAAGTCGATGGACGCGATACTTAACGATTCGCTCGACTATCTCTCGGACGCGCTGAGCGACGCTTCTACCTTCAAGGTCACAGCCAAGCGCGCGGACAAGCGTTTTAACGTCACCTCTCCGCAGATCTGTATCGACCTCGGCGAAAGGATCCTACAGACCTTCCCGCACTTATCCGTGGACGTTCACGAACCCGACGTTACCGTCAGCGTTGAGATAAGAGAGAAGAGCGCGTTTGTGAACGCGATGAAATTCGACGGCGCGGGCGGACTGCCGGTCGGCACGGGCGGACGCGCGCTTTTGCTGCTCTCGGGCGGCATAGATTCCCCGGTAGCCGGCTACATGATGGCAAAAAGAGGCGTTCACATTCAAGCTGTCCACTTTGAGGCTCCGCCCTATACCTCCGAACGCGCGCGGCTGAAGGTCGAAAAGCTTGCCGAAAAGATCTCGCTCTACTGCGGCGACGTTTATTTCTACTGCGTTCCGTTCACCGAGATACAGCTTGCGATAAGAGACAACTGCCCCAACGAGCTTTTCACCGTGATAATGCGCCGCCTGATGATGGAGATAACACAGCGCATCGCCGACGAGCAGGACTGCTCCGCGATAATCACCGGCGAAAGTCTCGGTCAGGTCGCAAGCCAGACGATGAGCGCTGTCGTCTGCACCGACGCCGCCTGCCGAATGCCGGTTTTCCGCCCCTGCATAGGTCTCGACAAGTCGGAAATAGTAAAAATTGCTAACCGCATAGACACCTTCGACACCTCCGTTCTCCCTTACGAGGACTGCTGCACCGTCTTTACGCCCAAGCACCCCAAGACCCGCCCGACAGTCGCAGAGGTCGAAGCCGCGCAGAACGCTTTCGACTTCGAGCCGCTTATCGCCAAGGCTATAGAAAACATCAGCGGAAAAATGATCCGCTGCGGCGAGAACAGTGTAAACCTGTAAAGCTTGACAGACGACGTTTTTACAAATTTTACAAGTGAAAAATTTGCCGAGTAAAATTTTTCCAAGAAAGTCCGTTACAGCTGTCTGTAAAGCAGAAATGCTTTACTGCTATCAGAATATGTCAATTATTTACATGGAATTTATTGCAGTCACAAATTTTGTACAGTTGCAAAGGTTACGTTTTGTAACCTTTTGTCCTAAAAAACGGACAGACGCATTTTATACGAAAAAGCTCTTCTAAGCCGTTTTTCCTTTAAAACAAGGGTCTGAAAGCTGTCGCAATATGTTGGATATTTAGTTACGAATCTGTTACGATACGCCGGTCACGCAAATGATAATTAGTTAAAATATTATTTTAAATTCACATCTTGACCGATTTGATGTGAAATTATATGTGCAAAGTGCTTAATAAATTGGGGGTCGATTTTATGGAAATTAACGAAGATAACAAATCGGTAACAAAAACTATTGACAGGTTGGCGGTTGATGTTGTAAAATATATGACAGAACAAGGGCTGACCCTGACGGCGGCGGAAAGCTGCACCGGCGGACTGCTCGCGGCGGCGGTTACCTCCGTCCCCGGAGCGTCGGAGGTTTTTCCGGGTTCGGCTGTTACCTACAGCGAGGATATCAAAATGCGGCTGTTGGGCGTCGGACAAGACACTCTCGAACGATATACGGTCTATTCGCACGAGACCGCACGCGAGATGAGCGAGGGAGCACGCAGACTTTTTGATACAGATTACGCGCTTTCGGTCACCGGGATAGCCGGTCCGGGGGGCGCGCTTGAAAACAAGCCGGTCGGAACGGTGTACGTTTCGGTAAGCTCGGCAAAAAGAACGATTACCAAGGAATTGAATTTAGATAAAACGGCAGGCAGAGATTTGATACGCACATTTGCGGTCAAGGGCGCGCTGGAGCTTTTAAAGGAAGAGCTTGCGGCGCAGTCAAGAGGGGATCGGCTATGTCAATGACTAATGAAACGCTTAATATAAACAAAGAAGCTGACAATACGAATTTCTTCATAAGATTTCTGAAATATTTTCTCCCGTGGAAGGGCGATCATGCTTCGGAGGTCGTGAGAAAATTTATTTTCGTAGGTTCTATCGTGCTGTTTTGCAGCTCATTGAACCAGATAACGGATTTTCTTGAAACAGATGAAGAGGTCGTTGAATATACAAGGCAGATACAGGCTCTCGAGCCGGATTTCGAGGACGCGGACAAGATAAGCTACAACGCGGTCGAAGCGGACGAGGCGAACAATCAGCAGCCTGTAGCCAAGGAACGAAAGGTGCAGAAGTGGGCGAAGAAGCTGCTCGAACGCAACGACGAGGCTGTCGGGTGGATAAAGATACCGGGGTTTGTAAATTCCGAAGGCGAGGAATACATCAACTTCCCGGTGCTCCAGCATGACGACAACGATTTTTATCTTCACTACAACGTCGACAAAGAGCTTTACGAATCGGGAAGCATTTACGCGGATTACGTTGTGCCGATAGATGAAAACGGTCAGCCGGACAATATCACCATTTACGGTCACCACATGAGAAAGCTCGGCACCTCGTTCACTCACCTTGCCGAATATAAAAGCGGCGTGGATTTCTTAAAGAAATACCCGATAATAGAATTTAACACGATCTACGAGGAGGGCGGTCAGGAATACGCGATCCTGAGCTGCTTTGTAGCGGCGATCGAGGAAAGTCAGGACAACGGACACCTGTTCTATTATTGGTATTATCATAATTTTGACGACGGCGATTATAAATTCGACAACTGGCTCGATAACGTCAA
>CANQCJ010000045.1 GCA_947589205.1 uncultured Ruminococcus sp.
TGTTACCAAAACTATTCCTCTGTTAAGCGCCGGGAATTTCTGGACCGCTGTCGTCGCCGTGTGTCATGATGATCGCGCCGATAAGCCGCGTCGTCGCTCCCCAAGAGGTCTGGTGAGGATATTCCAGCTTGTTCTCGCGGTTTGCAAACTGTATGCCGAACGCCCTTGCGAAGCCGTCGCCGAAGTAATGCGAGGTCGCCGCCTGCAAAGCCTTGCCGTCGTGCATCAGAGCTTCAATGGCGTATGTGGACACCGCGCCCGCAAACTTGTCGCTCTCGGTCTTTTTGCCCTTTACTACCGGCATGGCAAGCGAATGCTCGCAGAAATCTGCGTAAACGTTGAGCATCTGTTCGGTCTCGGCAACAGCCTCCTCTGCGGTCTCGTGAATGGTATGACCCTCCTGCCACAGAAATTCTCTCGAACGCAGAAAAGGTCTTGTCGTCTTTTCCCACCTTACAACGCTTACCCACTGATTGTAAAGCTTAGGCAGGTCGCGGTAGGAATGGACTATGTTCGCATAATGCTCGCAAAAAAGCGTTTCGGAGGTCGGACGAACGCAGAGACGTTCCTCAAGCCTTTCCGTTCCCCCATGAGTTACCCACGCTACCTCAGGCGCAAAGCCCTCGACGTGATCCTTTTCCTTGTTGAGCAGGCTTTCGGGTATGAACATCGGCATACAAACGTTCTCGTGACCCAGCGCCTTAAAGCGGTCGTCAAGATCCTTTTGGATATTTTCCCATATAGCGTAGCCGTAGGGGCGTATCACCATGCAGCCCTTTACCGAGGTGTACTCGACAAGCTCCGCCTTTTTGCAGATATCGGTGTACCATTTAGCGAAATCCTCACTCATCGGAGTTATCGCTTCCACCGCCTTGTTCTTTTCTTTTTTTGCCATTTTTAAAATCAACTCCATAAATATCTTTATTGTAAATTTTATAATTCAGGTCGTATTCGGGTTCGGACGAAGCGTCATAGATACCTTTCACCGTTGGAACGTCAGGGTCTTGTTCCGCTCCGTCCTTGGTAGGTCGTTCTCTGAGCTTGTCTATCCACTTCGCAAGCTTTGGCGTTACGATACAGCAAAGCATGATTATGAACATTCCGCCGAGCGACATTATAAGCACCTTGGTCAGCAGCTCGGCGACAGGGTTATCCACTTTGTTTCAGTCCTTTCTTTAAAAACTCTTTTTATTATAACATTTTCTGCTTATTATTTCAAGTATTATTTTTAAATATTTTTTATTGCGCTTGATTTTATTGTTTGTTTATGTTATAATGTTATAAACTGACAAAAACGAGGGAGGAATGTGCATGAAAGCTGTTGAAAAAAACGAAAAGTCCGCCGCGCTAAGGGGCACGGCTGTTCTCATCATCTCGCTTTTTTCGGGGGCTGTCTCGGGAATGCTCTTTATCCTGATAACAAGCTCCAAGGTCGCCGCCGTTATCTCCGCTCTGTGCTCGGCAGTGCTCTGTCTGCTCCCGGCGTTTTGTACAAAAACGACCGCCTACTTTCTCTCCCTCCGCCCGCCGAGACTGCTCGCCTCGCTTTCTATAATAGGACTCGTGCTCTCGTCATGGTCCACGATGTGCTATTATGTCAGCCACGGCTATGAGCTTAGCGTTTACCGGTACATGAAAAACACCGCCGCCGATGATTATTATTTCGGCGGGTATGAGGAATATAAAAACGACTACTCCGGTGCGGAGGACTTTATGCGCCAGATGAAAGCCGCTCCGGCTTCCATCGTTATAGAGGGTATGTCCGAGGAAAAGCTTTCAAGGCTAACCGCAGACGAATTGGCGGGTATCAACAGCGAAAGCCTTTGGGATTACTGCGGGTTTAACGATATTTTGGGCGAAAACGCCGAGGAGACCGAAGCGTCCATGAAAAAGGCTTCAACGATGAACGCCTACGATTTTACCTTTAAATACCGCTCGCTGCGCCCTAAGACCTTAGGCTATATGCTTACCCACCCTATACTTGCCGCGGAGGAAATCACTCTGAGCGCAAAAAACAGCCCGCTCCCGCTGCATTTCCTGCTGCTCTTAGCCTTTATTTTCGCCCAGCTCATCATAGTCCGCGCGGTGTCGCTGAAATTTTTTATCAATGAGAAAAAAGAGCTTGTATTTATCAGAAAAGGACGGTGAACAAAACACCGTCCCTTATTTTAACCTATAACGAGCGAGGGCTTTATAACATAGCATATCTCGTCATTGCAGATAAACGTGTTTGCAACGTATTTTGCAAAGCTCTCCTTGTTGACGGCGGGCGGGGGCATAAGTGCGTCGGTCTCATAAGAGCCGCAGACCTCGTCCACTATCAGCGCGCACTTTCCGTAACGCTCGGCAAGGTCGCCCTCTCCGGCTATCTCAGAACCCTTTTCAATGCTTGAAATTATCATGCAGCTGTAGCTTCTGTCGCTTTTGCTTTTCATTCCGAAGCGCAGCGAAGAATCTATCACCGGCAGCACCTCCGATTCTATAACGGCAGTGCCGGGCATATAATCGGGGAACGCGGGAGCGGGGGTAAGCTCTGCGCCCGCGGCGGGGACTATCCTTATTATATCCTCAAACGCGCAGGCAAAAAGTATGCCCGCCGTTTTAAAAAGCAGAAAATTGCTCATGCTCTGCTCAATCTCCTTACCTGTAGTTTTATCTCATCGGCGATCCGCTCGAGCGGAAGCTGTCTGCATACCGCGCCGATATCGAACGCTTCCTTCGGCATACCGTAGACAAGCGAGGTGCTTTCGTCCTGCCCTATCGTGAACGCTCCGGCGTTTCTGAGCTTTAACAGACCCTTCGCGCCGTCATGCCCCATTCCTGTCAGCAGCACCGCGACTATCGGTACTTTTTTCAGCTCCGAAGCCGACATAAACAGCGCGTCGACCGACGGGCAGTGTCCGGAAATGCGTTCTCCGGCAAGAACGTTTGCAAAAAGTCCGTTCGCATCGCTGTATACCCGAAGATGCTTTGCGCCCTGCGCGATAATTACCTCGCCGTTATTAAGTCTCATGCCGTTAGCCGCTTCAAACGCTTTTATCCCCAGCTCATCGCTGAGACGCTTGGCGTATATGCCGGTATAGCCGGGCGGCATATGTATCGCCGCGGCGACAGGCGGCATATCGGGGGTGTAGCCCGCAAGCAGCTTCGGCAGAGCCTCGGTGCTTCCCGCCGAACCGCCGATAACTATAAGACCGTTGTTGACCGACGTCGGCGCAATAGCCCGCTTCAAGCGGTATTTCGTTCCGCAGCAGACTATCTCGCGCAGGTTTACGGAATTTTTCATAGCCGCCGAAAGCGTCTGCCGAAACGCTTCAAAATTCGTGCTTTCCTCGGCAGGCTTGGGAACGAAGTCCGCCGCTCCCGCGTTTAACGCTTTTGAAGCGCACGACCTCGCGGAGGTACAGACTATGACCGGCAGAGGATATTTCGGGATAAGCTTTTTTAAAAAGCTGATGCCGTCTATCCCGGGCAATCTGACATCGAGTATAACAAGCTCCGGCTTCAGCTTTTCCAAACTATCGAGCGCGTTTTCCGCCGAGGAAGCTTCTCCGCAGACGCAAAAGCCGTCGGTCGAATTGACTATCTGCGCGAGGATCTTAGTAAAAAGCGCGGAATCGTCGATTATCAGGACTCTTTTCTTGACAATGTTCATTTCGCGCTCACTTCCTTTCTGTAGACAGCCGCCGCCTCTCTGACATAGGGCAGCTCCTCCGGCATAGCCTCCGCATGACCGATATAGAGATACCCTCCGTCGACAGTCGCATCGTAAAAACGCTTTATAAGATCGCTCTTGGTCTTTTTGTCAAAGTATATCATAACGTTGCGGCAGATTATAAGATCGAATTTTTTCTTGAAGCTTATCCTATCCATAAGATTATGACAGCGGAAAACCACCTGAGAACGCAGTCTTTCGTTTACGGTGTAAAAGCCTCCCGTTACGGTAAAATATTTTTCTACCCATTCCTCCGGCAGGCATTTTACCGCGTCCTTCGAGTACATTCCCTTTTTAGCCGCGATAAGCGCGTCGCGGGAAATATCCGTTGCAAGTATACGCCTGTCGGCGATAGTCGTTTTTCTTTCGGAGAAAAACTCCTCCATACAAGCGGCAAAGCTGTAGGCCTCATTCCCGAACGAACAGCCCGCGCTCCAGATCCTAAGCTCCTCTCTGCCCTTTTCGCTCTGCGCCTGCGGCAGAAATTTCGTCATAAAATGCTTGAAATGCTCCTGCTCGCGCAGAAAGTAGGTATAATTTGTGGTGAGCCTGTTTATGATATTAGGCATCTCATCGCTGTTTTCACTGTCGTAAACGGTGCGGAAATAATCCTCAAAGCTCGAAAAGCCGCGGTCTATCACATAGTGATAAAGTCTGCTCTCGACCATAGACTTTTTCCCGAAAAGATCCAGCCCATATTTTTTCTTTACAAAAAACGCGAGTCTTTTAAAATCCGCATCGCTCATGCTTCCGAGCGACTGACGTGTAAAGATCGCTTCCTCGGTCCTTTGCGCCGCAAAAAAGCCTTCAAAATTCTCCATTGCTATCCTTCCCGTCAAAACAGCCTTTGCGCTTCAAGCAGAGAAATATGTCTGCCTTCCTCATCGGTTATATACCCGCTCATGACGCTGCTTTCCTCCGGCAGTCTTATTATATCCTCTTCCGAATACGCCGCCGAGGTCAGCACTCTGTCCACCCGAAGCGCGGCGGTATCGTCAGCGGTCTTTATTATGATAAAGCAGCTTCTTTCATCGTACTCTGTATCCTCGAAGCCTAATTTTTTTCTGAGATCTATTACCGGTATAACGTCACCCATAAGATTTATAACGCCGCTGATAAATTTCGGCAGGCAGGGGATAAAGGTTATATCCGCTTTGGCTCTTATTTCCAGAATGTTCGATATCTCTACTGCAAACAGCTTGTCCGCGCACCGAAACACGACCGCCGTATTTTCTTTAACGTCAGCCATTTACCTCCGCCCCTTTCAGTATGGTATTAGCGTCGATCACCGGGATTATACTGCCGTCTCCGAGTACGCTCGTTCCCGAAAATCCCGATTCCTTAAGTCCGAATCTTGCAAGGTAAGCGGAAAACGGCTTTATTACTATCTGCATATCCTCGGTAACGGAATCGGCAAAGAGCGCGGCCTGCGCCGAAGCGTTTTTGCAAAGCAGCATTATCCCGTCGGTAAGGTCTGTTTTGCAGCCGTTAAGCTTGAATTTTTCGGCAAGCCTTATTATGCGGCAGAATTTTTTCTCCTCGCTTAAATATATCATCTCTTCCCCTTCGGGAGTTACCGTGATATTTTCCTCCAAGGGTCTGAATATCTCGCTCAGCTCCGACACCGGCACGGCGTATTCCTGACTGCCGAGCATAAAGCCCATACAGTCGCTCACCGTCAGCGACATCGGCACTCTTATCGTAAAAACGCTGCCCTCTCCGAGCTTTGAATCGACGAGCAGCTTTCCGCCGGCTTTTTCAAGATTTTTCTTTACAACGTCCATTCCGACCCCTCGTCCGGAATATTCCGTTACATCGTCGTTGGTCGAAAAGCCGGGCGCCATTATCAGCTCAAAGCATTCCTTTTCGGTGTACTCCTGCTCAGGCTTTGTGAGTATGCCGTATTTTTTCGCCTTTGAAAGAAGCACCTGCGCGTCCATTCCGCCGCCGTTGTCGGTAACGGTAACTACTACCTCGTTGGATTCATAATGCGCGTTGAGTATTACCTTGGCAGGCTCGGTCTTTCCCGCCGCCGCGCGCTTTTCGGGCATTTCAATGCCGTGGTCGACGGCGTTTCTGACAAGGTGCATAAGCGGGTCGCCGAGAAGGTCGGCTATTGATTTATCGACCTCGGTGTTTTCTCCCTCAAAAACAAGCGTTACGTTTTTGCCGAGCGTTTTGTTCATATCTCTGATAACGCGGTTCATCTTGCTGAACGCGCCGTTTATCGGCACCATTCTTACGCTCATTACCATATCCTGCAATTCGTCCGTCAGCTTTTTAAGCTCCCGCGAGGATTTATAGAAATTCGGCAGCTCGTTTTTAAACGGTTTAAGATCCGAGCTGTGCAGCACCCCCGACTGCGCGATAACTATTTCCTGCGCAAGCCTCATAAGCCGATCGAGCTTTTCGACCTTGACCGAGATCATTCCTCCAGATTTGTCATCGGTCTTTTTAGCCGCGGCAGCTTTTGCAGGAGCGGGAGCTTTTTCCGGCGGCGGTGAAACCGCTGCGGGTGCGGGAGCGGGCTTCGGCGCGGGCTTTTTCTCCGGTCTCGCTACTACCTGCGCCGACTGTACGTTTATGCCCGCTTCGAGCATATCGAGCATATTGTCGGTGTTGTCGGTCTTTAGCTTTATGTAAAATCCGTCGGAGGCTACAGCGTCCGACGCGTCGTCCGAATCGAGATCGTCGGGGAGAGTTTTTATTACCTGAGCCGCCGCCTTTATCTGATTAAGAAGCACCATAGCGCGTATCTCGGGCATAAGGCAGGTCGATTCATAGACGACCTTAAAAACAAAAACGTCCGCTTCGTCCTTGTCGTCAAAAAGCAATGCCGCGCCGTTTGCTTCCTCCTGCGGCTGTTCCTCCCGAGCGGCAGCGGCGGGCGCGCCGCCCTTCATCACCTCGGCAAAGGCGTGTATGCGGTCGATAAGCGCGCTGAAATCCGACAGCGGTATGCTTTCATCGGAAATATTCTCGGTCTCGTTTTTAAGGCAGTCCGAACCCTCGTAGAGCAGCTCATAAAGCGGAGCTTTTTCATATTTTACCGACGGATCCTCGCGGATAATGAAGAAAAGATCCTCGAGCGCGTGGGCAAGCTTCGACATATTCTGCAAGCCCATCATCGCCGCCGAACCCTTTACGGTGTGCATTATGCGGAAAATTTCTCCGATATCGTCAGGCTCGAGCTCGCCGGCTTCCGTTCTTAAAAGTATATCGTCAAGCTTTTCAAGCAGGTCGGTGGTCTCAAAAACAAACATATCCAGCATAGCTTCCATGCCGGCTTCAAATTTTGCCATTGTCCGCACACTCCTTATTCAAACATAATATAACCTTCCCGCAGGCAAAGACTGCGTATATCGTCATAGGGCATGAATTTCAGCTTATGCTGCTTCTTGCTCTCGCCCACCGTGTAGATTATGAGCGTGCAGGTCTTGTTTAAAAGCTGAAAGGGATTGCGGGTTATCCTTATCATGCTGATGTTGCTTTTCGGCAGAAAAAGCTTGTGGAATTTATACATCCTACAGTAGCTCAGCGAACAGCCCTCGCTGTCAAAGCCGACAGAGGTGTTGAACGCCGCCGCGACCTTTACCGCACAAAGCCAGATGAGCGGTATGGTTATTATCGCAAAAAGCGCGGTGACCTCTTCTCTTACGTCAGGGAAAAAGTGCTTTATCGTATATATCGCCGCAGGCGGCATAAGCGCGTATATTATCGGCAGCGTCGTAAAGCGTCCGATATCCTTTTTGCCGGTGCGCACCTCCGGGCGCGGTCTCGGCAGCTCGGGGACGAGCATTTTCAGCGAAGCGTTCATCGCGTCGTAGGTGGTTATCGGTATCAGCGCGTTTATCTCTCTGCGCGATTTTCCGTAGCCGGTGCAGTCGAGCGTTACAGAGCAGATCTTAAAGATCTTCATAAACAGCGTCTGGGTAAGATCGTAGTAATTTATCTTTTCGCGGTTGATGATATGCCTGCGCTTTATAAGCGCGCCGCTTTGTATGAAAAATTTATCCTCGCTGCGGGTTATCTTAAACGACCAGTGCCGCGCAAGGGTCGTTATAAACGACATTAACCAGCTCAGCAGCACGACCGCCGCGAGAGCAAGCACCGCTTTCGGTATCGTTTCCGACAGCTTTAAAAACCGCTCGTCTATCTTTGTAAATTCGCCGTTTATCCTTTCAAGCACCTCCTGCTCCATTTCCAGACCGATTATCTTATAGGCTTCAAACATAAACGTGCCGTAAAGTATCGCGCCGGAAAGTGCGGAGGAAAACAGCAGCGAAAAAATGAACAGGTGAGTTCTTTTAGGAGAAAACGAGACCTTTGCAGGCGAATCCTCCGACGCGCTTATAAAATCATAAAGCAGCTCGGCGTTTTTTTGCGATATTACAAGCTTTATATCCTCTTTTGAAACGGTCTTGGCGTTAGTCTCTATATAAACGGTATGAGCCTTGACGGTGCGGTTCAGCCAGCTCTGGCAAAAGGAAACGGTCGTAAGCTCGGAAAAATAGACCTTGGTCCTTACCATTCCGAAAAGCCCCGTCCGCGCGGTTATGCCATGACTGTCTATATTAAAGCTTATAAACACCCAGCGCAGTACGGCTATAGCAAAAAACGCCGTTATCGCAAGCACGTCCAGCCAGTTTGCGCTTATCCACTGCTGAAAATTAAAGCGTCTTGCAAGTATCTGCTTTGCAACGGGTATCAGCAGCAGCCAAAGGTTGCGCGAGGTGTAGTCCAGCATTTTTATCGGGTGCTGACGGTGACGAAAAAAACGTCTGACCGAAGAGCCTATATCTTTTTTATCAGCCATTTTAGTCAGCATTGCCCCCTTTTGATAATTTTTCATGCTTTTCAGCCGTCGCGCTCGAGTATAAGCTCGTTTATTCTTTTTGAGATGGACATAAGATCGCTCTTTTTCATAAAGCATATGAGCATTCTCGAGCCGAGCGCGTTTATCACGGCAAAATTAAAACCGGTGAAGGAGCCTAACGGCGTTATTATCACCGAAACGCTTTTTATGGAATTTATCGGCATATAGTTGTTTTTGTAGGTTATAAACCCGCCCGCCGAAGCTATCTCGTTTTTTGTGATTATAAATTTTGAATGCAAAAAATAGTGCGGTATAACTATAAGCGCGATAAGCAGTATTATCACCCACATGATAAGCGAGATAAGCCGCAGCAGCTCTGTCGGCAGCATCTTTATATAGCGATAGATTATCAAGTCCATCACCGATCCCGCCGCGGCAAGCAATATATAAAAGGTAAGCATAGCCCGCTTTGCGGGAAGATATTTTTTCAAAGGACTTTTCCTCTCTATATGATTATTTCGGCGTGCCTTGTCACATGACAGCCGACGTTTACCGCGACGGGTAATCCCGCTATGTGCGTCGCCGACTGCTCTATGTTTACGGCAAGACAGGTCTGCGTTCCGCCGAAGCCCTGCGGACCTATGCCGAGACGGTTTATGCGCTCTAACATACGCGCTTCAAGCTCCGCATAGAGCGGCTTGGGGTTTCTGACCGAAACGCTTCTGCAAAGCGCTCTTTTTGCAAGCAGCGCGCAAAGCTCGAAATCTCCGCCGATGCCCACTCCGATAACGATAGGCGGACAGGGGTTAGATCCCGCTTTTGCGCAAACGTCCGTTACAAAATCAACGATCTCGTCCTTTGTCGCAGACGGCGTGAACATTTTCATGCGCGACATATTTTCGCTGCCGAAGCCCTTCGGCGCGCAGACGATCCTTACCCTGTCGCCCGAAACGATATCGGCGTGTATAACGGCGGGAGTGTTGTCGTTTGTGTTTACCCTTTCAAGCGGGTCGCCCACAACGGATTTTCTTAACAGTCCCTCGGTATAGCCTTTGGAAACGCCCTTGTTTATCGCTTCATAGAGATTTCCGCCGACAAGGTGGACGTCCTGACCTATCTCGATAAAAATAACAGCCATTCCGGTGTCCTGACAGATAGGCAGACCGGTCCTTTCAGCCGCGTCGAGGTTAGCGATAATATCGTCGAAAACTCCTCTGCCCACCGGCGAGACCTCTGCTGACGCTCCGCGCTTTATACATTCGCACATATCCTCCGGCAAAAGCTTATTCGCCTTTATGCAAAGCCCGCTCACCGCTTCGGTTATCTGCGATACATTTATTTCTCTCATTATAATCCATTCCTTACCTAAAATTATGTCGAACTCTCTCGCCGCCGATAAAGACCTCCTTTGGCGAGCTTAACACCTCAAACGGCGAAGAGCCTTTTTCAAAGATAACGATATCCGCGCGCTTGCCCGCCTCGAGCGAGCCGCATATATCGTCTATGCCGGCAGCCTCCGCGGCGTTTATCGTCACCGCTTCGAGAGCCTGCTCAAAGCTCATGCCGTGCTTTATGGCGATCCCTGCGGTCAGCGTAAGATATTCTATCGGCGTTTCGCTGTGGTCGGTGCATATAGCGGTCTTTACTCCCGCGTTTGCAAGTATCCCCGCGTTAGCCGGCGTAATGTTCGCAAGCTCCGGCTTGCAGGGGTCGCAGATTATCGGACCTATAACGGCGGGACAGCCCTCCCTTGCAAGCTCGTCTGCGATAAGATGTCCGTCCGTGCAGTGGATAAGCACGCAGTCGAGATCGAATTCCCTGCTTATCCTGAGCGCCGTGAAAATATCGTCCGCTCGGTGACAGTGAAAATGCGCCTTCAGCTTTCTTTTGAGCAGCGGCAGCAGCGCCCCGGAATCCATATCTAGCTCCGGCATATCCGAGCTTTCCTCCGCGTTTGAGATATCCTCACCGTACCTGACCGCCTTTGCAAGAGCTTCTCTTATTATCGCGGCGGTAGCCATTCTTGAAGCGGGAGTCTCGTCGCGGTTCATGTAGGTCATTTTCGGGTTTTCGCCGAGCGCGAATTTTATCCCGACCGTCCGAAGCAACATTTTGTCTATGCGCTTGCCCAAGGTCGACACCGCGATGATGTCGCCCGCTACCGGGTTCATCGAGCCGGGAGAGATCACCGCCGCCGTTATGCCCGCCGAACGCGCTTTCTCAAAGCTTGTGTCGAACGGATTTACCGCGTCAATGATCCTCAGCTTTGCAGAGCAGGGGGAGGATTCCTCGTTAAAGTCCTCGCTTTCTATCCCTACGCCGTTGGTGGTAAGTCCGAGGTGAGTATGCGCGTCTATAAAGCCCGGATAAACGTCCGCTCCGCGCGCGTCAAGATCCTGCGGACAAACGCTCTCCGGTTCGCCCTCGCGCACCGCTAAAACAAGTCCGTACTTTATTTCAATATACCCGCGTTCTATCACATCGCGGTATTTATTCATAGTATATATCCTTGCATTGTAAATTATCATAGCTTTCCCGTACTCCCGAAGCCGCCCTCTCCCCGCGGGGTATCGTCAAGCTCCTCCGCCTGCTCTATCTCGGGGAAAACCACCGGCGCGGCTATAAGCTGCGCTATCCTCTCTCCCGGAGAAATTTCATACGCCGTCTCGGAAAAATTATGCAGCGGCACTATTATCTCTCCGCGATAGTCGAGATCGACCACTCCCACGCTGTTTATAAGCGCGATACCGTGCTTCATGGCGAGCGAGGAACGCGCGTATACGAGCAGCACATATCCGTCTGCCGCTTCAAGCGAAACGGCTATGCCGGCGGGAACGGGCAGTGTCTGACCCGGTAATATTTTCATCGGTCCGTCAATACAGGCAAACAGGTCGCAGCCCGCGCTCCCCTGCGTCATGCGCTTTGGCAGCACAGCGTTTTCTCTTAGTTTTTTAACTCTCAGCTTCATAGCCCCTTCAGTCCTCTGTAATAAAGTCCGCGCGTTGCGTTTTCAAGCGGCGCGCCTTTTTCAAACATATGAATTATTTCCAAAACACGTTCCGCGCTTTCTTCAAAAAGCTCTATCTGCAAAAAATCTACGCTTTTAAGCTCATTCGTCTTATCCGACAGCGACAGCACGTCGCAGTTGAGCAGCTCAACATAGCCGAGTTTTTTTCGGCAGGCTATCGGGAAATACCTCCCTGTGCGGTCGCAGAGACCGCAGCCGCCCTTTTTGCAGGGCTTTGCGGGACAGTTGGCGCAAAGCATCAGCGCAAGTCTGCCGTAAGCGGTAACGCCTATCGGCAGCCCTCCGCCCAAAGCGTTTATCTGCGATATTTTCATTTCGTTTGAAACTACCGCGTCGGCAGCTCCGAGCCCTTCGAGCATATCGAGCGCGTATGTGTTAGCGGTATTAAGTCCCGCTCCTGCGTGGGCGGCAAGCCCCATACGCTTTGCCATAGCAAGATGCGCAAAATTCGTACAGAGAATATGCCTTATCCCCATATCATACGCCTTTTCAAGCGTCATAATTTCCCGCTTTTCGTCAAACGTAAAACGCGGCATGGCTGTTCCGAGCTTTTCTAAGCCTAATATCGCAGCGCCCTTTTCAAGTGCGTTTAAATCGAGCGGCAAAAACGCAAGCTCTATGCTATTATTATCGAGCCTTTCAAGCTGACAAGCCTTTTCGGCTTTTACGCGCAGCTTAAAACTGTTTTTTATCGAACGCCTTTTTATTTTCGGCAATTCCTTTTCAAAAAATTCAATACGGCGGGTAAAATGCTCCGCTCTTTTGCGCGTTATCTCGCCGCAAAGCTCCCTGCGCGCGCTGTTTAGCGCGGACGCGCTCACGGCGAGAGAACCGTCTATATCGCAATCTATTTTATCGAGCTTATAAAACGTATCGCCCAGCTTTGAGAGCTGTCCGGTCAGAAATTCCCTGTCGCAGGCGCGGTTTCTGGCGGCTTCGGGAATTTCCCCGACAAACTCGGCGTTAATGCCGTTCTCGTCCTCGGCGTAAATTTTTATCGGTCTGTCCTTTTTTATAAAGGCCTTAAAGCTTAACAAGGCGCGCTTAGGCTCGTGCCTTATCAAATTATGTATCTGCGGCAGCGACTCGGCAGCGGTCCTCGCGTCCTCCGCCGTTCTCACGCCGAACATCTCGGCTCCGCGCCTTGAATAAAAATAACCGTCCGTAAAGCCGGAACGGGAAAATACGTTTTCCAGCATTTTCTTGTCGTAAGGCTCGCCCTCGGCGGCAAGGCAGGCGCATTTTGCCGAAAACGCCGCGTATTCCGGCCGTTTCATTCGCCCCTCTATCTTGAAGGAATCCACGCCCGCAGCCTTGAGCTTCGGCAGCTCGTCAAGAAGGCTCATGTCCTTGAGCGAAAGCGCGTGTTCGGAAATTGCTTTTGCCTTTGACGGCGAACAGGGAAGCCTGCACGGCTGGGCGCACATACCTCTGTTCGCGCTTCTTC
>CANQCJ010000046.1 GCA_947589205.1 uncultured Ruminococcus sp.
CCTGTCATCGTCATGGAACCCGTCAAGGGCGGCACTCTTGCCAACGTTCCGCCGGCTGTCGAAAAGCTTTTTAAAGACGCCGACCCGACAATGAGCGTTCCAAGCTGGGCGATACGCTTCGCGGCAAGCCTGCCCGGCGTCATGATGGTGCTCTCGGGAATGTCGGATATCGCTCAGATGCAGGACAATATCAGCTTTATGAAAGATCTTCAGCCGCTCACCGAGGAACAAAAACAAATTTGCTTCAAGGCGGCGGATATGATAAATTCGCAGATCGCCGTCCCCTGCACCGGCTGCTCCTACTGCACAGAGGGCTGCCCTCAGCATATCGCCATACCGCAGTACTTCTCCCTTTACAACGAGGATATGCGCGAAAGGCTCGACCAAAAGGGCTGGACCGTCAATTTCACCAACTATCAGATACTTAATGCAAAATTTGCAAAGGCCTCCGAATGTATCGCCTGCGGTCAGTGCGAAGCGGTCTGTCCGCAGCACCTGCCGATCATCGAAAACCTCAAAAATGTCGCCAAGCATTACGAGGGTTGATCAAAAATAAAAACGTCCGCGTTTGCTTTATCGAGCTTGCGCGGACGCGTTTTTTATCAAAAATTTAATTTATAGATAAAGAATAGTTTAACAGTTGGGCAAATTGCCAAAATATTTCAACTTACATTGACAAAGCGGAAACAAAGTAGTATAATATGAAACGGTTTAAAAGAAGGTGAAAAATTTTGGCTGCCTCAGACTTGCTGAAAAAAGCGGCGTACCCTGCTGAAAACGACAAAAAACGAACGCTTTATCTGTTCGATAATCTGCGCTTTTTTCTTATTTTCTGCGTAGTCATCGGGCATTTCTATGACGATTTTACGATACTAAGCGGAAGCGCTGACAACGTTAGGGTAAACGATCTGCTAAAAGAAATGTTCGTTTTTATTTACTCGTTCCATATGCCGCTGTTTATTTTTATTTCGGGTCTGTTCGACAAAAAACGCGATAAGCTCGATACGAATTGTATTATCTACTTTATTTCTTTAGGCTTTTTGCTGAAGCTTCTTCTTGCGATAACAAGAATGACGCTTGAGATCACAAAACCGAAGGCGTATTTCAAGCTGTTTGAAGGCGACGGGGTCTTCTGGTTTATTTTCGCTTTAGCCGTCTTTAAATTCCTTTGCTTTGCGCTAAGAAACGCCGACCGCCGTTTTGTTTTGTTCCTGTCCGTTTCGCTCGCGCTATTTAGCGGCTATGACAATGACGTAAACGACTTTTTGAATATTTCCCGCATTATCGTATTTTTCCCCTTTTATTATTTAGGCTTTATCCTCTCGCCGCAAAAAATAAGAGATCTTACCCGAAGGATACCTGTAAAAATTATTTCGGTCTGCATAATAGGCGTGTGGTTTTGGCAGTGCTTTTTTAACTTTGAAGAGGTCGAATATTTAAGGCGGCTCTTTACCGGGAAAAATCCCTATTCCAAAATACTTATCGAGGACTGCCAATATTATCACCGCGCGTTTGCCATGCTTATTTCTATCGGAATGTGCCTTGCGCTTATCTCGCTCATGCCGGATATTATCCTGCCGTTTGCCACAAAATTCGGCTCGAGAACCTTACAGGTTTATTTCTGGCACCGCCCGGTAATTTATCTGCTTACTTATTTCGGCGTGTCGGAAAATATTATCAGGATATATCCGAACAGCTGGTGGATCGCTTTTGCCGCCGTCGCCTTTGCAATAACGTTCGTACTGTCCATTAAAATTTTCGGCGCGCCGCTAAAAGCCGTCCGCCGTGCGGTATGCGAACAAGCTCAATAAAAAATACGGCGGACAGCGTTTCATTTTTATGAAGCATTGTCCGCTGAAATTTTGTTTTCAGATAACATAATCGTTTGCGCCGTTGTTTTTCTCGTTTTCGTTAAGTATATCGACAAGCGTTATCGAATCGACGGTATCGGCGATAGCTTTATCTATGCGCTTCCAGATAAAAAGCGTTGAGCATATCTCGCTTCTCGGGCATTGGTTTACCTTATCCTCGATGCAGGGGACGGGCGAGAGCGTGCCCTCGGTGGCGCGGAGGACCATGCCGACAGTGATATTTTCCGGATCGTCGGCAAGGAGGTATCCTCCCTGAGAACCGCGAATGCTCTTGACAAATCCGGCGCGTATCAGCACGGTTATTATCTGCTCGAGATATTTCAGAGAAATATTCTGATTTTCCGAGATCTTTTTAAGCGGTACTATTTGTTCAGCTTTTTTATAATACGCAAGCTCGGTCATTAATCTGAGCGCGTATCTTCCCTTTGTCGAAATATACATTTTTCTCCTCCTTGAAATTTTATTTTTCTATTACCCAAAGCTGCGCTTTATCCTCCGGGTCAAACGCGCATACCGCAAGCGCGGAGGATCCTTTTTTAAGCCCTAAAGCCTTTTCATAGGAAGTATGCCCGAGAGAAAGTCTGAACGTGTTCTTTTTTACGCAAGCCGCCCGAAAAAGCATTTTTTCGTTTTCCTTTTCAGACAGCTTCAGATTTGACAAAAGATAACGTTCATTGCCGCCCTTAAGCGAAAACGCTCCGCTTTTATCGAGCGCTGCCGTCAGCTTTTTTTGCGCGCCGACAACTCCGCTTTTAAGCTCGCAGCCTTTGTCGGTCACTATCAGATATTCTCCGGTGAGCAGATTTTTAAACGAATACGCATTATTTGAAAGAATATAATTTTTATTGTCGTCTCTGCAATCGTTATAAAATCTTATCATCATAGCCGCCGCTGCCGAAACGCCGCCGGGAACGGTCTCTGAGACCGCTTTGGTAAACGCCGCCGGGTCGAGACCCGCTACCGTCGGGGCATATTTATTCGTTCCTTCGCAAAGCTTGTTGAGCGCGTTTTCAAAGCTCTCTGCTGAAAATGAATTTACTATGCGCTTATCGAGCTGCGCGGGAGAATATTTTGAAGAGATAGTGTTCGCGAATTTTTCAAAAGAATAATGCGCGTTTTTCGGGCTTGCAAGATATTTCATATTCGCCGTGTGAACGGGACAGGATATGTCCTCGGCAAAATGCAGCGACCTGCCAAACGCCGTAAACGCTTCGTTTATCAGTCCGCTTTTGTATAAGCTTACCGCGCTCGTATAATTGTCCTCTAAGCTCGTTCGCGCGCTTTTGGCAAAATCGCCGAGACGGTTTTTATAGTAGCCGCCTTTTATCGGAAGCCTCTTCCCCTTTACGTCCGCGCAGGAATAATAATGCGTTCCCGGGGCTTTGTCGATATCCCCCGCATCGTCAGGAGCGGCGCAGGCGGTCAGAAGCCGCTCGAGCTGCGGCTCGTAAAAGGCGCAGACCTTGGTCTTTTTCTCTTTTTTCAACAGCTCCAACGCGCTTTGTGTGATATTTTTATGCGTCTGCGAGAACCATGCGTGAGCCTTTATCGGCTTGGAGGCTTTTAACGCCGCTAACGTTCCTGCGGCTGCGGCAAAAAGCAAAGCTTTTTTCATAATGTTAATTTTCTCCTTATTATCATAATATATTTATATTATAGCACGGCAAAACGATTTTGTCAAATATATATATAGTATTTTTAAAGATAAACCGGACAGTTTGGATAATTCGGGGGAAGGCTATGGCTGAAATTATGATTTTTAACGTTAAAATAAGATTTTATTTCGGATTTTTCGCAGCTTTGCTTTTTTATTTTTTTGTGCTAGGCTTTGATCAATCGGAAATTTCCGCCGTACTCGTAAGCTGCCTGCTTCACGAGTTGGGACACATAAGCGCGATGTGCCTCTTTTCTTCACCGCCCGAGAGCGTTTGTTTTTACGCCGGCGGGATAAAAATTATTCCTAAAGCTTCCGTTTTAGGCAAAAGAAGCGTAACGCTTATAATTTTTTCCGCCGGCTGTATCGTAAATTTTATCCTTGCGGCTGTCTCATATCTTTTGGGACTCGAACAGCTCTGCCTGATAAATTTTTCACTCGCCGCCTTTAACCTGCTGCCGTTCAACTATTTTGACGGCGGCAGGATATTGGAGCTTTATGCGGACAGCTTCGTCAGGCGACTCATCGCGCTTGCTTTCGCGGTGATATTTGCATTCGCCGCAGTTAAATGCAGCCTGCCTGTCGCCGCACTGCTTGCGTTCGCGCTTTTAGCTGAAGCGGTCATGAGCAATTGAATGTATTTTGCAAAAAAGTGACATTGTGTCACCGTAACAAATGTCAAAAGTGACATTGTGTCACCGTAACAAATGTCAAAAGTGACATTGTGTCACTGTAACAAATGTCAAAAGTGACATTTGTCACTGTAATAATTACATTTATCATCTTGAAAAATCTCCGCAATAATGGTATAATTATAAAAACCTTAAAAAAGGGGCTGTTAATATGTTGGAGATCTTAGAGTATATCGCTGCTTACGGTCTGGTCGCTTTGTATTTTTTATCGCCGATAGCGGCTATCGTGTGGTTCGTTATAAGCATGGTGAAATTAAAACGCACGCCGCCCGACGCTCCGGAGCATAAGCGCAGAAAGCTCTTCGCCGTTATTTCGGGCTGGGTCATGAGCGTTGTACTGGCGGTCGTTATCGGGCTTGCGTTATTGTTTATGATAGCTGTTACACATATGTAAAAAGGAGGAATTATGAAAAACAAAACTCTGCTTGAAATTATTGCGGCTCTCGTTACGCTCCCTGCCGCGCTTATTTTTTGGTCGGCGGTAAAGCCCAAGAAAAAACCTCATAAGAACGGAGATGTTAAAGATGAACGATAAGCTTTTTTACAAAATTTTGACTGCTTTCTGCATTGCCGGAACGGTCTCTGTGATCGCGCTCACGCTGCTTACCGTTTATCTTTATAAGAACACCTCTATTATAGATTTTATCGCAAGGGGCGGGTGAAGCGGCATGAACAAGCGTCTTTTAAAACAGCTCTGCGCGATATTCGGCGCTGTTATGTTCTTTTTGCTGTTCGATCTGGCAATATATTTTAACTTTACAAGAAAATGCCTTTCCGGCTTTGACGCTAAAGCTTCGCTCGATGCGGTGGACGTGGAAAAATACATACCCTTTGAGCAGGACAGCGAGCTTGCAGAGATAAACACCTCGGTCAGCTTAGACGGAGAGCTTCCTACACTTGACGGCGCGGCTGCGCTGCTTCCGGTCTATGCGTCGGTCGCTCAGGCGGTCTACCCGCAGGATAGCTGCAAATTCCAAAACGGCGGCTTCACAGCCGACAGCGCGGTGCAGTTTACCAACACCCACGGAGCATACAAGGCGGTCGTGGACGGCAGCGCGGACGTGGTTTTTTGCGCCGCGCCGAGTAAAGAACAGCTTGATTATGCCGAAGAAAAAGGCGTAAGGCTGAAGCTTGTGCCTATAGGGCGTGAAGCGTTCGTGTTTATCGTAAACGAAAAAAATCCTATAGATCAGCTTTCAAGCGCGCAGATAAAGGATATTTATTCCGGAAAAATTACCCGCTGGAGCGAGATCGGCGGCGAAAACCGGCTTATAGATCCGCTCACAAGACACCCGCTTAGCGGCAGTCAGAGCGTTATGGATAAATTTATGGGAGAAACTAAAATTAAAAAATCGCCGCTGTGCGCCTTTGGCAGCTCTATCGGCTTTTCGTTCAGGTGCTATTTTACACAGCTTACCGACAGCAGCGGCGTTAAAATGCTCTCGGTGGACGGAGTTTACCCAGATATAGAAAACATTTCCAACGGCAGCTACCCGCTCGTTTACGATTTTTACGCCGTTTACCGCGAGGACAACGACAATCAAAATATTGAAAAGCTGACCGATTTTATCCTATCCGAGGACGGGCAGAAAATTATTGAAGAATGCGGGTATTCTCCAGTTTGATTTAAATTTCGATTTAAACCAAACCCTTGACAATAAGTGTTCGTATTGCATATTATGCTTTACGAACATTTTTTTTGAAGGGAATGAAGCCGCATGACCGTAAAGCCTATAGATATAAACGCGGAGCTTGCCTATGCCAAAAAGTGGGCGTTCCTGCGAAATCCCGAGTACGCCGACTTTGACCCGCTCGGCGGGGATTGCACGAATTTTATCTCGCAATGCCTCAGAGCTGGCGGAGCGGCTATGAATTTTACAAAAGACACCGGCTGGTATTATTCCTCGCTTAACGACCGCGCGGCGGCTTGGAGCGGAGCGGAATACTTTTACAGATTTATAGTAAGCAACGATTCATACGGTCCGTTCGGCACGCTCAAGGATATTTCCTCGGCACAGCCGGGAGACGTCGTACAGCTATGCGATGAACAGGGTCGGGCGTATCACAGCCTGCTCGTTATAAACCTCCGCGGCGGCGAACCGCACACTGCCGCTCACACCTCGGACGTTTACGATATACCTCTTTCGCTTTATCGCTTTAAAAGCTGCCGATGTCTGGAAATAAAATTTCACAGAAGCTGAAAAATTTATAAAAAATATCGTTTACCCCCTTGAAATTTTGTACGTTTTGTGGTAAAATATAAATATATGCTGTTAAATTTTTCAGCCGCCGCTGCACAGGGCGTAAAAATGTGTGCAAATACTTATTAAAAGGAGAAACTTATATGAAGTACGGTTACTTTGACCTAAAAAACAAGGAATATGTTATCACAAGACCGGATACTCCCGCGCCTTGGGCAAACTATCTCGGTTCGCCCGAATACGGTGCGATAATCTCTAACAACGCGGGCGGTTACAGCTTCGTAAAGAGCGGAGCTAACGGAAGGATCGCGAGATACCGCTTTAACTCGAACATGGCTCTTCCCGGAAGATACGTCTATATCCGCGACAATGACGATTACGACTACTGGTCGGCTTCCTGGCAGCCTGTCGGCAAGCCGCTCGACGAGTATAAGTCCGTCTGCCGCCACGGCACCGCCTACACTACTCTCGAGGCTGATTATTCCGAGATCCATTCGGAGGTCACCTACTATGTTCCCCTTAACAAGACCTATGAGGTATGGAGAGCTAAGGTCACCAACAATTCCGACAGAGTAAGAAATCTTTCGCTTTTCGGCTTTGTTGAATTTACCAACGAAAACAACTATGAACAGGATCAGGTAAATTTACAGTATACCCTGTTCATAACCCGCACCTCTTTTGAGGGAAATATGATCGTTCAGCATATCAACGAAAACAGCGGCAAGGACGCGGAGGGCTCTAACCACCGTGAGCGTTTCTTCGGTCAGGTCGGAGCAAACGTTTCCGCTTACAACGGAAACCTCGACAGCTTCATCGGACCCTACAGGACCTACAGCGATCCTATCGCCGTTGAGCGCGGCTTCTGCGACAACAAGTGCAACTACAACTCCAACGCCTGCGGCGCTTTGCAGTCGGAGCTTATGCTCGCTCCCGGCGAGACAGCCGAGATAGTTTACGTTCTCGGTCAGAAGTGCCCGAAGGAGGCTAAGGCTATACTCGCTTCCTATGAGGAAAAGGGCAAATGCGATGCGGAGATAAAAGAGCTTGTCGATTACTGGCACGGAGAGCTGAATAATTTCCAAGTCACCACGCCGTCCGATGAATTTAACAACATGGTCAGCGTTTGGAACGCTTATCAGTGCTTTATAACATTTATCTGGTCAAGAGCAGCTTCGTTCATCTACTGCGGTCTGCGCAACGGCTACGGCTACCGCGACACCGTGCAGGATATTCAGGGTATCATACATATCGACCCCGAGCTTGCGGCTGAAAAGATACGCTTCATGATCTCCGCTCAGGTCGACAACGGCGGCGGTCTGCCTCTCGTTAAATTCGACCACAACGCCGGTCACGAGACCTGCCCCGATGAGAACGACGAAAACAGCGTTTACGCTAAGGAGACCGGTCACCCGTCCTACAGAGCGGACGACGCGCTCTGGCTCTTCCCGACTGTCGTTAAATACATCGGCGAGACCGGAAACAAGGCGTTCCTCGACGAGGTCATCGTTTATGCAAACGGCGGCGAGGACACCGTTTACGATCATCTTAAAAACGCTATACGCTTCTCTATGGAGCGTCTCGGCGCGCACAAGATGCCTGCGGGTCTCCACGCCGACTGGAACGACTGCCTTAGAATGGGCAAAAAGGGCGAATCCACCTTCGTCGCCTTCCAGCTTTACTACGCTATGAGCGTTATCAAGGGCTTCGCTCAGGAACGCGGCGACAGCGAATATGTCGCTTACATTGAAAGGGTACAGGCTGAGCTTGGCGAAAGTCTTGCGGCTTGCTGGGACGAGGACAGATTTATCCGCGGTATCCGCGAGGACGGCGTTGTTGTCGGAGCTAAGAAGGATCCCGAAGCCAATATGTGGCTCAACCCGCAGTCCTGGTCGGTAATTTCCGGCTTTGCGACAAAGGAACAGGGCGAGACCGCTATGAACAGCGTTCACGAGATACTCAATACCCCCTACGGCGTTAAGCTTCTCGAGCCGCCCTACGTTGACAACTACTTTGACGGCGCGCTCATGCACATCTTCAACCCCGACACCAAGGAAAACGGCGGTATCTTCTCTCAGACTCAGGGCTGGGCTATCCTTGCCGAATCGCTTCTCGGTCACGGCGACAGAGCGTTTGAATATTTCATGGAATCCTCTCCCGCGAACATGAACGACAAAGCCGAGATCCGCGTTCTCGAGCCTTACGTTCACGGTCAGTTCACCGAGTCTACCCGCTCGCCTTACGCCGGACGTTCGCACGTTCACTGGCTCACCGGTACGGGTTCGACCGTTATGGTAGGCTGCGTCGAGGGGATCTGCGGAATGAGACCCAACGCGGACGGACTTGTTATAGCTCCCGCTATCCCGCACACCTGGGACGGCTTTAAGATCGAAAAGACCTTCAGAGGCAAGCGTCTCAACATAGATATCCTCAATCCCGATCACGTTGAAAGCGGCGTTAAGTCGGTAACGATAAACGGCGAAAAGCTCGATTCCAACTTTGTTGACGAAGCAAAGATGAAGGATATAAACGAGATCGTTGTTGTAATGGGTTAAATAAAAAAACGGCTTCGGAAAAAATTCCGAAGCCGTGATTTTTTATTCTTGATCTAAAGCGTCCTCTATGATTTCGCGTATTTCCTCTAAGCCCTCAAACGTCACCGCCGAAAACTCAACACTTACTATGTCCTCAAAGCAGGGTATCTCGTCCGCAAAAGCTTCCATTCGCTCGGCGCGTTCGCGCTTTGAAAGCTTGTCGGCTTTGGTGAAAACGATGATAAACGGCAGCTCGGAGTCGATAAGAAAATTTATCATATCTATATCGTCCTTCGACGGCGCATGGCGAATGTCCACAAGCTGAACGATAAGAGCTATCATTCTGTCGGGGTCGGAGAGATAACCGCTTATAAGCCCGCTCCAGCTTCGTTTTTCCTCCTTTGAAACTTTAGCGTAGCCGTATCCCGGCAGATCGGTCAGGTAGATATCCTGAAGCTCGTAAAAATTTATTGTCGCGGTCTTTCCGGGAACAGAGCTTACTCTCGCAAGCGATTTGCGGTTGAG
This sequence comes from uncultured Ruminococcus sp., assembly GCA_947589205.1. Taxonomy (GTDB): domain Bacteria; phylum Bacillota; class Clostridia; order Oscillospirales; family Ruminococcaceae; genus YE71. The sequence goes on from CANQCJ010000046.1 coordinate 9,475, forward strand.
CAGCTTGTTTATCAGCGTCGATTTGCCGACGTTAGATCTTCCTGAAAAGCATATCTCCGGTCTGTCTGCGGCGGGAAGCTGCGAGAGCTTTCCGCATGATGTCAGAAATTTTGCATTGTTAAAATTCATAAAACCTCCGCAGGTCTTATTTCCTTGCTCTTTCTGCCTTTATTGGCGGAACGCTTTACCTGTCCGCCATCGTCCGCCGTGATGAGCGCGGTTTTGAGCACGTCCTCTATCTTTTCGGCTAAAACAAATTCTACCGATTCGCGGACAGCTTGGTCTATCTCGTCAAGGTCGCCCTTGTTGCCCTCGGGAATAACGACAGTTTTCATGCCGGCTTTGTAAGCCGCCATCGTTTTTTCTTTAAGTCCGCCTATCGGCAGAACGCGTCCTGTCAGCGTTATTTCGCCCGTCATGGCAACGTCCGAACGCACCTTTAAATTTGAAAGCGCGGATATGAGCGACGTCACCATCGTGACGCCCGCAGACGGTCCGTCCTTGGGAACAGCTCCCTCCGGCGCGTGGATATGAATATCCTTTTTCTCGTAAAAATCGGGACTTATGCCGTATGCCGAAGCAAGCCGTCTGGCGGTGCTGACCGCTATTTTCGCGGATTCCTTCATAACGTCTCCGAGAGAGCCTGTTATCTCGATCTTGCCCTTGCCGTCGAGCACAAGCGTTTCAAGCGGCATTATAACTCCGCCGACAGATGTCCACGCAAGTCCGTTTACGCAGCCGACCGACGGCTTGCGGGAATAATAATCGTCGAGATATTTTTTAGTTCCGAGATATTTCTCGAGATTGCCCGCCTTAAAGCTTATCTTTTCTTCGCCCGAAACAAGCTCCTTCGCCGCTTTTCTGCAAAGCGAAGCTATAGCGCGCTCGAGCTTCCTTACGCCGGCTTCTCTGGTATAGCTGTCGATCATCGCGTATATCGCGCTGTCGGCTACCCTCATCTGCGACGCCTTTAAGCCGTATTTTTTCATCTGCTTGGGAACAAGATGCTCTCTTGCGATGTGGAATTTTTCCTCGCGGGTATAGCTTGAAAGCTCGATAAGCTCCATTCTGTCGAGCAGCGGCGGAGCGATAGTGTCGGTGTTGTTCGCGGTCGTTATGAACAGCACGCTGCTAAGATCGAACGGTATCTCGGTGTAATGATCCCTGAATTGAGAATTTTGCTCTGAATCGAGTACCTCCAGCATTGCCGAGGACGGATCGCCGCGGAAATCGTTCGCCATTTTATCTATCTCGTCGAGAAGCATGACGGGGTTTGCGCTTCCCGCCTGCTTTAACGCCGCGATTATTCTTCCCGGCATCGCTCCGAGATATGTCTTTCTGTGACCTCTTATATCGCTTTCATCGCGCACTCCGCCTAAGGATACTCTTACATATTTTCTGCCGAGAGCGCGGGCTATCGACTTACCTATGCTGGTCTTTCCTACTCCCGGAGGACCGGAAAGACAGATTATCTGACCCTTGATGTCCGGCTTTACCGCGCGGGCGGCGAGGGTCTCTATTATCCTGTCCTTGACCTTTACAAGTCCGTAATGATCCTCGTCGAGTATCCTCTGAGCGTCGGCAATATCGTTGTTATCCTCTGTAAAGCTGTCCCACGGCAGCGACAGGCAGGTATCGAGATAGCTCCTTATCAGCGCGGCCTCCTGTGAATAGGACGGCATCTTCGCCAGTCTGTCGATCTCCTCTGCAAGCTTTTCGCGCGCCGTGCCGCTCATGTTTTCTATCGCATCGAGCTTTTTCCTGTAGCTGTCGATCTCCTCCGAATCGCCCTGCATATCGGGACTTTCGCCAAGCTCCTCCTGCAATGCCTGTATCTGCTCTCTTATGTAAAACTCCCGCTGATTTCTGTTTATCGCGTTCTGCACCTTTTCATGTATGCTCGCTTCAAGCTTTAATATCTCGCTCTCCGCCGCAACGTTGTCGAGCAGCTTTAACAGCTTTCCGCCGATCCCGTTCGTTTCAAGCAGATCCTGCTTTACCCTTACAGAAAACGGCATATTGAATGCGATAGCTTCAAAAAGCTCCTCCGGGTCGTCTATCGCCGAAACATCGTCCGCAAGCTCGCCTACCGTCTTATGCAACAATGAAGTGTATTCGCTGAAGCAGCTTTTAAGCTCACGCTTTATCGCTTCAAGCTCGTTGGCTCCGGTATCGTTGTACTCATAATTTTCCAATATTCGTATTTTCGCCGTATAGCCGTTTCCGCGTGCGGAAAAGCCGAGAAGCTGCGCCTTGAATACTCCCTGCACAAGGCAGCGGTATACCCTTCCGCGCGACTCGACAAGCTGTTTTATAACTGCAAGCGTTCCTATCTCATAAACAGAAGATGCGTCGGGCTTTTCAATTTCGCTGTCGTTCTGGCTGACAAGGAAAACAAATCCTCTGCCTGTCATCGCGCTTTTGGCAGAATAGATGGATTTTCTTCTTCCTATATCAAAATTGCAGGTCATATTCGGGAAAATAACAAGTCCTCTCAGCGGTATGCAGGGTACCTCCGTCTCATAATTTTCGTCGAATATATCCTTGTAATCAGTAAATTCTTTTCTTTCCATGATCCGCTCCTTAATTTCGGTTAGTTGTTTATCTCGATACTAATATAATAACACATTCCGTGAAAATTTTCAACCCCATTGAAGCAGGTAATTATTTGAATCCCGCATTATTCGCCTTCGCGCTTATTTCGATAACTTCAAGCTCTATAACAGCCGTGCGCGCGAGCGTTTCCCTATTATAGTCAAAGCCTTTTGTCTTAGCATATCTTGCCATGATAATATTTTCCATAGCGAGCCGTTTTTCATCGCCCTCCAAAAAATTTGCCTTTGCCTTGCCCATAACGCTTTTATAGCGCATCGTAATGCTTCCTTTGTCCTCCATGCAGACTATTTCAAGCGGTATATCCATTTCAAAAGAGCAAAGTGGCTTGGCTTTCAGCAGCCGGTATTTTCTTCCCGCCACAGCTCCGTGGATATAAAAACGTATCTGTCCGTCCGTTACCGTATAGGCAAAATTCACCGGCACGATGTAGGGAAAGTCTCCGTCGGAAAGCCCTAAGCGTATGATATCGCACTCGTCTATGATATTTATTATTTTGTCAAGCTCTATTATTTCTCTGTCTTTTCTCCTCATAGTATTCTCCAAAAAATAACAAAGGCAACACCCACACCGGAACGCCCGTTAACGGCTTTGTGTGAGGTGTTGCCCAAGACCTGTCGCCTTGTTACATATACCGTCAGACTGCGGTATTA
>CANQCJ010000047.1 GCA_947589205.1 uncultured Ruminococcus sp.
ATGTACAGAAATTGTCGCAGCCGTACATTATCGGCACATACGCCATAAAGCTGCTGCTTCTTACCCTCGGCGCGCCCTCGTCGAATCCGCAGTATTTCTCTTCGATGTTAAATACCCTTTCGCGGCCGCGCATGATCTTTTCAAGCATCGAATAAAGATCGCCGTATGCAAACGTGCCGAAAACAAGATCTACATGAGGAAAAGAGCTTTTTATCCTCTCCTCGGTCTTTTTCTGCTGCGCCATACAGCCGCATATACCGATAATCAACTCCGGATCCTTTCTTTTGAGCTTCTTTAACCCGCCGAGTGCCGCATATACCTTATCCTCCGCGTTTTCTCTTACGGCGCAGGTGTTAAATATTATCAGCCCCGCCCGCTCGATATCGCCGCACGGCTCAAAGCCCGCTCTTACGAGTGCGCCCAACAGCTTTTCGCCGTCGCTTACGTTCTGCTGACAGCCGAACGAATGAACATAGCATTTCGGGGCTTCGCCGCCTGCGCGCTTTATTTCTTCATTGCGCGACTTTATATATTCAAGAGCCGTCTGCTCCTCACTGCCGGACATTTTATCCCTCCGTTCGGCATTTTTTGTACTATTATATTATACCTCATGACAAGAAAATTGTCAACCTTGTTTTTTTACGTCCTTTGCCTGATCGTCAAGCGTCAGCGTGTAAGCGGGGATAAATTCCTCCAAAAAGACCTCGGCCTCCGGGAGCTTGAGCGCGTGCACCGCTTCAAGCGTGGCGCGTTCGGCGGAGGAAAAATCCGTGTTGCCCATATGCCGCTCCTCTATGCACTTTATCAGCGCGGAAAGCTTGTCTGCGCCTTTTACAAGTCTTAAAAGCTCTTTGTCGGCTTCCTGCGGGATAAGCAGCGGCAGGTAAAATTCTCTCAGATCCTCCGGAAGATAGGACAGAAGCTGATTTGCGGCGTTTTTTTCTATCTCGTCATACGCCGAACGTATATCGCTGCTGTAATACTTTATCGGCGTGGGAAGATCTCCGGTTATTATCTCCGTTACGTCATGGTACATCGCAAGCAGCGCGCACCGCGCCGGGTCGGCGCTTCCGCCGAAGCGTTTGTTTCTTATAAGCGCAAGAGCGTGCGCGATAAACGCCGTTTCAAGCGAATGCTCGCTGATGTTCTCGTTTATCGTGTTCCGCATAAGCGACCAGCGGTCGATGTATTTCATTCTCGATATAACGGCAAAAAATTCTTTGTTCATATTTTTAAGCTCCGTGAGAATAAGACCGCCGTTTTTTTACCGCGGCGGTCCGGATAATTTTAGAACCTGTTCTCATTCGTAAAGCGGATATTTTTCGCATATAGCGGTAACGCCCGCTCTTATCTCGTCTGCCCTCGCGTCAAAGTCAGTCGCGGCAAGATAGATAAACTCCGCTATTTTCTTCATATCCTCCTCGACAAGTCCGCGGGTCGTTACGGCGGGCGTGCCTATTCTTACGCCGCTCGTGATGAACGGGCTTTGAGGATCGTTGGGGACTGCGTTCTTGTTTACGGTTATATAGACCTGATCGAGCTTCTTTTCAAGCTCCTTGCCGGTAATGCCGAACGACTGAAGATCGACAAGCATAAGATGGTTGTCCGTACCGCCGGAAACAAGGCTGAAGCCGCGGCTTACAAGTCCCTCGGCGAGTGCGGCGGCGTTGTTTACCACCTGCTTTGCGTATGCTTTAAACTCCGGCTTTAACGCTTCGCCCAGGCAGACCGCTTTTGAAGCTATAACGTGCATGAGCGGTCCGCCCTGCGTTCCGGGGAAGATAGCTTTGTTTATCTTCTTGATAAGCTCCTCGCTGTTTGTAAGTATCATTCCTCCGCGCGGTCCTCTTAACGTTTTGTGCGTAGTGGTGGTAACGATATCGGCATAGGGAACGGGAGAGGGGTGTACGCCGCCCGCTACAAGTCCGGCGATATGCGCCATATCCACCATAAAATACGCGCCGACTTCTTTAGCCGTCGCCGCTATGCGCTCAAAATCTATCACTCTCGGATAAGCGGAGGCTCCGGCGACTATCAGCTTCGGCTTGTGCTCAACGGCAAGCGCATGAAGCCTGTCATAGTCGATAAAGCCGTTCTCGTCGAGTCCGTAGGAAACAAAATTATAATTCTTTCCCGACATATTTACCGGCGAACCGTGCGTAAGATGACCGCCGTCCGCAAGGCTCATGCCGAGTATCGTGTCGCCGGTCTCGCAGAGCGCGAAATATGCCGCAAGATTAGCCTGCGCGCCCGAATGAGGCTGAACGTTGGCGTACCTTGCTCCGAAAAGCTCACAGGCGCGTTCGATCGCGATATTTTCAACGATATCAACGCATTCGCAGCCGCCGTAATAACGCTTTGCGGGATAGCCCTCGGCGTACTTGTTGGTAAGCGCCGTACCCATTGCCGCCATTACCGCAGGTGAAACGATGTTTTCGCTCGCGATAAGCTCGAGGTTCCTCCTCTGCCTTGCAAGCTCCAGCTCCATAGCCTTGCCGACCTCTTCGTCAAAACCGCCGACAAATCCGATAGTATCCATGATCTTCATGTCAAAAACTCCTATACTAAATTTAAATTACCGCGCCCTGCGATCTGCAAGAGTGCACAGGTCTGCCATTACTATTATAAAACATTTTACTGTCAATTTCAAGTACGGCGAAAATGTTTATAGTAATTTTATATTTTATTAATATTTTTCCTCTATTGACAAATCCTTTGCTATATACTATAATAATATAAAAACCTACGAACGGAGATGCTCTGCATGAATGAAAATAAAAAATACACAGCTCTGACCTTTGACGACGGTCCTAACACAAAGGTAACTCCCGTTGTGCTCGATATTCTTGAAAAATACGGCGTTACCGCTTCTTTTTTCCTTATCGGCAGCAACATAACCGACGAAAGCGCGGCTTTTGCTAAACGCGCTCACGATATGGGCTGCGAGATAAATTCTCATTCGCTCACCCATTCGGACATGACCAAAATGACTGCCGAGGAGATAAAAAACGAAATGCGACTAACGGCGGAAAAAATATTCAACGCTGTCGGCGAATATCCGAAATTCTTCCGTCCGCCTTATATTTCCTACAATGAGACGATGTTCGCTAACATAGACCTGCCGTTTATCTGCGGATACGGCGTCGACGACTGGGACGAAAGCGTGAGCGTTGAAAAAAGGATAGAGGGCGTAATAAACGGCGCAAGGGACGGCGCTATTATCCTGCTTCACGATTCCGACTACAATTTCGCCACGGCAAGGGCTGTAGACGTTATTATCCCGAGGCTTATCGAGGACGGCTTTGAATTCGTCACCGTTTCTAAGCTTTTTGAGCTTATGAACGTTACCCCGAAAAAGCATGAAAATATTATTTATACATATCTTTGTTAGCTATTGACAAAACGTGCGAAATGTTATAAAATTGATATAAAGATATTTTTTTGAAAGGACTGAAATAATAAACTATGAATACTAAGCTTCGCAGGATATTATGCGGCTGCACCGCTTTGGCTCTTATCGCTTCGGTCGGCTGTTCGGATAAGGAGGATAACGGCAAGACATCGGAAAGTCAGGCGGCTTCGACAGAAAGCAAGGCCGAGACGGACGAGTCGGCAGCGGAGGGCGGCTATCAGAGACAGGATATCCCGCTCGATCCGGTGACGGAAACGCTAAGCGGCTTCGACCTTACTCCGGTGACGGGCGAGGACAGCGCGGTGCCGGAGGATTTTGAATTTTCCGCAGAGGGCGAGGAGGGTCAGCTCTCGGGAAATGCGTCAACTATGGACAAGAGCTTTTTGGGAGAATTTTCCGGAAGCGGCTTTGCCGTTGTGCCTACCGAAAACGACCTTGTTGAATTTGAAGTAGAGCTTCCCGCAGAGGGCAGCTACGACCTCGATATCATCGCGGCTACCGACATCGAGGGAGCTAATATGGCTGTCACCGTCGACGGCGAAGCGCTCACTACCTTCCAGATAAATTCCACCGAGTTTTCCGAAAACAAGGCGGAAAAGGTGCTTATCGGCGAGGGCAAGCACAAGATCGGCATTTATCCGCAGACAAGCTCGCTCTATCTCGACACCTTCTCGGTCAGGGCAAGTCAGAAAATAGACCCGGCAGATTTTGAAGTAAACCGCACTTTGAGCAATCCCAACGCTTCGGACGAGACAAAGAGACTTTACAACTTCATGTGCGACGCCTATGGAAAATACATAATCTCCGGTCAGTATTCGCCCGACAACAAGGGCGTTGAAGCCAGAGAATTCAGCGAGATACAGAAAAACTACGGCGATTACCCCGCTATAATGGGTCTCGATCTTATAGAAGCTTCGCCGAGCCGCGTTGCGAACGGTTCGACCGGCGCGGGCGAAAATCTTGTTGAAAAGGCTAAGGACTGGTATCTTAACCAAAACGGTATAATAACTCTCTGCTGGCACTGGAACGCTCCCGAGCCGTATATCGGCAAGAACGGCGCACAGTGGTGGAGAGGCTTCTACACAGATTCTACCGACATAAGCCTTTCAAAGATACTTAACGGCGAAGATCAGGAGGGCTACGACCTGCTCTTAAGAGACATCGACGCTATCGCCGATTATCTTAAAGAGCTTGACGATTATCATGTGCCGGTGCTCTGGAGACCGCTCCACGAGGGCGGCGGCGACCCGAAATGGAACAATCCCTGGTTCTGGTGGGGCTCCTCCGGCGCGGAGGCATACAAGGAGCTTTGGAAGCTCATGTACGACAGGCTTACTAATTACCACGAGATAAACAATCTTATTTGGGTGTGGAACGGTCAGAACGTCGACTACTACCCCGGCGATGAATATGTAGATATAATCGGCTTCGACGTTTACGCCGACGCGGGAGATTATACCTCTAAGAAATGGTACTACGACTACACAAAGAGCGCGACAACGGACAAAAAAATAGTCGCCATGACCGAAAACGGCACGCTCTTCGACCCGGACGCGGCTATGAACGACGGTACGCGCTGGAGCTATTTTGCTACCTGGAACGGCGAATTCACCATTAAGGATTTCCAGCTTTCGCCGGAATACACCTCTTTGGAAATGTGGGAAAAGATATACAAGCACGACAGAGTGCTTACATTGACAGAGCTTCCCGACCTTAAAAATTATCCGCTCGATACGCAGAAATATCTCGAGGAACACCCGGACGAAGCTCCGAAGGAATGAATTTTTAAGTATTGCATTAAAGGACTGCCTCAAAACAGCAGTCCTTTTTTCCTACAGCTTGTTTATTTTTTATGATTTTGTTAAATTTCTATATTTTTATTAAAAAAAGATTGTAAGAAATGACAATTGACAATAAATTCAAACAATGATATAATGATATCACAATGATATCATTTCATAACAGAGGCGTTTAAATAAATTGAACAGAAAGGAAATACACTTATGGACGAAGGATATGTTCTTCGCGTTAAAGGGCTGTCAAAGCAGTACAAAAAGGGCGTTTACGCCAGCAAGGACGTTAGCTTTGATATTAAAAAGGGCGAGATCTTCGCGCTTATCGGTCCTAACGGCGCGGGAAAAACTACCACTATACGCATGATAGCTACCCTGCTCAAACCGACCGAGGGCGATGCGGAGATCGGCGGGCATTCTATCGTTTCCGAACCGGACGAGGTAAGAAAGCTCCTGACCTATCTTCCCGACGAGGCGGGAGCTTATAAGAATATGACCGGCAGGAAGTATTTGCAGTTTATGGCGGATATTTACGCAAACGACAAGGCGCAGGCGGCGGAATTTGTAAAACGCGCAGAGCAGATCTGCGACCTGGGCGACAGGCTCGACGACAAGGCGGAATCCTATTCGCGCGGAATGATAAGAAAGCTGCTGCTCGCACGCACGATAATGCCACACCCGCTGGTCGCTATCCTCGACGAGCCGACCTCGGGTCTGGATATCATCAACGCGCTCGAAATAAGGCGCAAGATACGCTCCCTCGCGGGCGAGGGCATGAGCTTTCTGCTTTCCTCGCACAATATGCTCGAGATAGAATACGTCTCCGACAGAGTAGGCATAATCGCGCACGGTCATCTTCTCGAGACCGGAGCGCCGAACGACCTGCTTGAAAAATACGGCGCGCATAACCTTGAAGAGGTCTTTGAAAAGGCGGTGAAGAACAGTGAAATTCGTTAGTATTCTCAAAAAAGAGCTGAAGGAAATGCTCAATATCCAGATGATACTCATGCTCGTTTTTCTGGTCGTCGTAATGTATTCGATGAGCGGCTTTGTCGATACGGCGATAGATGAATCTATGGAGGAAAGCGCGGAAATAGTTCTCTGCGACAAGGACAACACCGACTTTACCAAGTCCGTTATCAAATTCATAGAACACCCGACCGCCGAAACCGAGACCGACAACGAGGTAAACCTTATAACCTTGGAAAGCGACGATTACGCCGCAGAGCTTAAAAGGCTCGACAAAAAAAGCTTCGTTATAATTCCCGAGGGCTTTACCGATAAGATAAACGCCGGCGAACAGGCGGAGCTTATCTATGTGAGCAAAATGACTTCCTTTTCTACCATGTCGAACATGAACGCTGGCTCGGAAACGGCTGTAGCCTACATCGAAGCCGCCGTCAAGTCGGCTATCTTTACCAACAAGGTACAGCTCGGCAAGCTGAGCGATAACGAGGTAACGCAAATAAATTCTCCGATATCCGTGACGGAAAACACCATCGTCGGCGATAAGACCTCTGAGATCTCGCAAATGGTGCTCTATTCGTCCGCTTTTGGTCAGACGCTGCTGCTGCCGCTCGTTGTGTATATGCTGATACTTTTAGGTTCGCAGTCCATGATAAACGCCGTTACCGCCGAAAAGCTCGACAAAACGCTTGAAACGCTGCTTTCCGCGCCTGTTTCCCGCCTTAGCGTACTAAGCGCGAAAATGCTCGCGGCGGCTATCGTCGCTATCATAAACGCGGCGGTCTACATGATCGGCATGAACAATATGACCTCCTCCGCGACCGGCGCAGTGCCCGATGAATACAAGCAGTACGCCGCAGAGCTCGGTATAAATTTCGGCGTGAGATACTATCTGCTTATCGGCGTACAAATGCTGCTCTCAACGCTCATCGCGCTTTGTCTTGCAATGATCCTCGGAGCGTTTGCCAAAAACGTAAAATCCTCACAGACGCTGCTCATGCCGATACTGTTCCTAACTATAATACCGTTTATGGCGGCGGAATTTATCGACATAAGCTCTCTTCCCGGCGCGATAAAATATCTGCTTTACGCTATACCCTTCACACATACCTTCATGGCTTCGGACGCGGTCATCTTCCAAAAGACCTCGATCTATACCGGCGGACTTATCTACCAGTTTGTTTTCCTTATCATCTGCATGATAGTCGCTATTAAGATATTCACCACCGATACGATAGTTACCGCCTCCGAAAGGATCTCTTCGCGCAGCAAAAAGAAAAAACACACCGACGACCGTTAAAGGAGATATATTTTAATTATGAAAAAAACAAAAACAGCGGCTTTGATAGCTGCGCTGATAACGGCGGTATCCGTATGCGGCTGTTCTAATGACAAGGACGGATCAAAAGCTCAGAGCAGCTCCGTTTCCTCCGAAAAGACCGAAAGCGTTGAACAGGTAACGCTTCCCCCCGCCGAAAGCGCGCCCGAGGACAGCGCGGACGACACCTCCTCGGTATCTGACGGTGAAGAAAAGCAGGAGGTAACTCCCGCGATGTGGCAGGCGACCGCGCCGGACGGAGATACTATGTACATGATAGGCTCTATGCACGCGCTGAAGGAGGAATGCTACCCGCTGCCGGATTATATCATGGACGCTTACGAGCAAGCGGATATCCTTGCGGTCGAATGCGATATCGCCGATATATCGGCGACCTTTTCGGCAGGGGTCAAGCAAATGAACAATATGTATTACGACGACGGCACAACGCTTATCGACCATATTTCCGAGGAAACGTACAATAATTTGGACAGTTATCTCGAAAAGCACGGCGAGGATATCTCGCTGTACGATCAGATGAAGCCTTGGTTCGTTTCCTCTATGGTGGAAAGCTACGCAGTGGCAGACGCGGGACTCGATTCCACAAAGGGTCTCGATATGTCGCTGCTGCAAATGGCTCACGAGGAGGAAAAGGAGATCTATCAGGTCGAATCATTGGATTTTCAAATGGATCTGCTTATGAATTTTTCCGATGAAATATACGATCTTATGCTCTCCGAATACAGCGCGGACAACATAGATGAGATAAACACGGCTTATGAGGGATCCTATGAAGCTTGGAAAACAGGCGACACGGACGCGCTCGAGGAGGCTGACGATACCTCCGAAATGACAGAGGAGCAAAAGAAAATTTTCAATGAATACAATCAGCAGCTGCTCTATGACCGCAATGTCGGCATGGCTGAAAAGGTAAAAGAGCTTTTTGAACGCGACGAGAACACTTTATTCGTCGTCGGCGCGGCGCACTTTGTCGGCGAGGGCGGGATAATCGACCTGCTCGAGGACGAGGGCTACAGCTTTGAGCTTGTCAGCGCGCAGTAATAAAATAAAAGGAGTTTTGACATGGATACCTTTGAAAAAGCAAGAGGATCTATTCGAAGAAACGCAAGATCCATCGACTTAGCCGTTTTTAAACACCGATTTGAAAACGCTCCGGCGGAGGATATCATCGAAGCTCTCGGCGCGTATCAGAACCCGGACGGCGGCTTTGGCGGGCTATATCGTAAGATATGCCGAAAAGGACAGCGGTATTTATAAAAAATGAATGGTATATCGCCGAAAATTGGTGCAAAAGTATACTTATCATAGACAAACTGACTTTCCTTAAAGAATTTGACGGCTGATAAAAAACAGGACGGCGCGGTCTTTATTACGCAGCCGTCCTTTCGCTGATACCGAAAAATGAACGTTTTTCATAAAACAGCCTTACCCTGATAGCATCGTCGAGCATTACCCCGACCGCCGACAGCGCGAACCACAGCAGCGTGAACGGCAGACAGATCTGACCGTCAAAATTCATCGGCATCATCGAATAATCCCAGACGTTAAGTCCCATTTTGACATTCACGATCTCGCCGGTGATAAGCTCGCAGCAGGTTATAAAGACCGCCGAGACGCAAAGCGCGCCGAACAGTCTTAACGGCGTGCGCGTTCCCTCGTTCATTATGTGGATAAGGCACATCGCCGCGCCGCCGAGAAGTCCCATTGAAATATGCGTAAACCCGCGCGCGGCTATCTCGACAAGCCCGTAGGCGAATCCCCCGCAGATAAAAACGCTCATAAGCTTAACAAAAATAACTTTCCCGCTCAATTTTATCCTCGCTTTCGCAGATACTTTTTAATTATAATATTGCTCAAAATCCTGTTTCTTAACACTCTTTTTAAAAAGAAATTTATGGTTGGCACGAGTTTAATGCTTATCATTAAAAATTTTATGAAAAACATATAGATGTTTCCGCGGCTTTATGTGCATTTCTCCGAAATTTAATGATAAACATTAAAAAGTTATTTACTTTCATTAATTTCCGTGCTATAATAGGTATATCGAAGCTTTTTAAAAAGGAGAAACATGATATGAATGAGTTCAACAATGCCGCGCAGAGGATATACAAAAGCGCAGGGACGGCGCGCAGCTTTTCTATGGCGTTCGGTATGCTGCTTATCGCGGTCGGCGTTTTCGCTTTCAGCGGGATATTTATTTTCGGCAGCCTTGAAAATGATCCGCAGAGGGCGGTCGGATTTGCTTCAAAATATGCGGATATGAAAACCGAGGATATGATAATTTCATTTGAAACGACTATTTCAAGCCTGACAGCGGTCTTGATAAAATGCTTTATTTTCGCTTCACTTATGCTTACCGCTTCAAAATTTTTCAAACAGACAAGACTTAACGGCACTCCGTTTTTTGACGGGTGCGAAAACAAGCTTAATTCAATAGCCGTAATGCTGATATCGGCGTCCGTTCTGCCGAACCTCGCGGCGTTCGCGGTCATGTCGCTGCGGCGGGCGTTCGATCTCGGCTGTACGTTTGAGCGCAGCTTCGTTGACGGCGATATCGCTTTTGTCGGAGTGGTCGTTTTCTTTCTCGCACAGGTCTTTCGTTACGGCTGTATACTTCAGAAGCAGTCGGACGAGACGCTTTAGAGGGTGGTTTTTATGGCGATAATTTTAAGACTCGACAGAGTTATGGCTGACAGGAAAATGAGCCTTAACGAGCTTAGCGAAAGGGTCGGAGTAAGCAACGTGAATCTGTCTAAAATAAAGACGGGGAGGATAAGCGCGATACGCTTTTCAACGCTTAACGCTATCTGCAAGGCTCTGAAATGTCAGCCGGGCGATATTCTCGAATTTGTTGACGATACTTCGCCCTGAATATAAAAATTAACATATAAGCTATTGCGTTGATCATAAAAATATGGTAAATTATTATTAAGTATAAAATTCACGGAGGAAAAACATGGAAGATATAGTTAGTGAAATAAAAAGGAGACGCACCTTTGCGATAATCTCTCACCCGGACGCGGGTAAAACTACGCTTACCGAAAAATTCCTGCTTTACGGCGGGGCTATCGCTCAGGCGGGAGCGGTAAAGGGAAAAAAGAACGCCCGCCACGCCGTGTCCGACTGGATGGAGATAGAAAAACAAAGAGGTATCTCCGTCACCTCCTCGGTCATGCAGTTTCAGTACAACGGAGCGTGTATAAATATCCTCGATACGCCGGGGCATCAGGACTTCTCGGAGGACACCTACCGCACGCTTATGGCGGCGGATTCCGCCGTCATGGTGATAGACGCTTCAAAGGGTGTGGAAAATCAGACGAGAAAGCTCTTTAAGGTCTGCGCCATGAGGCATATCCCGATATTTACGTTTATAAACAAGCTCGACCGCGAAGCGAGAGACCCGTTCGATCTTGTCGACGAGATAGAAAACGAGCTTGGCATTCCTACCTGCGCGGTAAACTGGCCTATCGGCTCGGGAAAGTCCTTTAAAGGGGTATTTGACAGAGCGAGCAGGCACGTTATCTATTTCGACCCGACGGGCGGCAGCCATAAGGTCTCGGCTGCGCAGGCGGATCTTACAGATCCTCAGCTTGCGGATATTTTGGGCGAAGAAAATTTTGACAGACTAAAAGACGATATAGAGCTGCTCGACGGCGCGGGAGACGAGCTCGATATCAAAGCCATACACGAGGGCAGACTTTCGCCGGTGTTCTTCGGCTCGGCGCTGACGAATTTCGGCGTCGAACCGTTTCTCGAAAAATTTCTCGACATGACTCCGCCGCCGATGCCGCGGCTTTCCGAAAATGCGCCGGTAGACCCGTTCTCGCCGGATTTCAGCGCGTTCGTTTTCAAGATACAGGCGAACATGAACAAGGCTCACCGCGACAGGATAACCTTTCTGCGCGTCTGCTCGGGAAAATTCGACAAGGATATGGACGTGCTCCATGTGCAGAGCGGCAGAAAAATGCGGCTTTCGCAGCCGCAGCAGATAATGGCGCAGGAACGCGAGATAATCAGCGAGGCTTACGCGGGCGACATTATCGGAGTTTTCGACCCGGGCGTTTTCTCTATCGGCGATACCATCTGTTCGCCGAAGCTCAAAGTAAAATTCGAGGGTATCCCCACCTTCGCGCCGGAGCACTTTATGAGAGTGCGCGCCAAGGACACGATGAAAAGAAAACAATTCGTCAAGGGCATTACCCAGATAGCGCAGGAGGGCGCGGTGCAGATCTTCCGCGAACCGTTCGGCGGTATGGAGGAGGTCATCATCGGTGTTGTCGGCGTGCTGCAATTCGACGTTTTTCAATACAGAATGAAAAACGAATACGGCGTCGACATGGTTCGCGAGGGACTTCCCTACTCGCACATAAGATGGATAGATTCTTCGCCCTGCGAACCCAAGGATCTTAAAATAAGCTCCGACACCAAGCTCGTCACCGATCTTAAAGACAACTCCCTGCTGCTCTTTACAAGCGAATGGAACATTCGCTGGGCGCTCGAGCGCAACGATGGTCTTGCGTTGAGCGAATTCAACAAGGGCGATCTTCAATAATAAAATATAAAAAACGATTCCCGCAGTTTGATCTTAAACTGCGGGATATTTTTATTTATTGGACATAGGATCTATATACCCTATAGGGTCTATCCAATCGCCGTTTCTTTTAAGCGCAAAATGCAGATGCGTTCCGACCGCGGCTTCTATCTGCGCCGTGTCTCCGACCGCGCCTAACGTCTGACCCGCCTGCACCTTGTCTCCCTCCTCGACCGCGACCGCCGAGGAAAGATTATAATAATATCCCATTATCCCGCCGCCGTGATCGACTACCACCGTATAGCCCCACAGCGGATCCTCCTCGACGGCGGTCACCTCGCCCTTGTTCATAGCCTTAACAGGATCGCCGATGCTCGCCGAGATATCAACGCCGTCATGGGTCTTCCAGATACCGAGGGTCTTGCTTTTTACCAGCTCGCCAAAGCTGAACGGTTCGAGTATCTCGCCGTTTATCGGCATAACGTTCGGCTGCGTTTTCTGCTCGTCG
>CANQCJ010000048.1 GCA_947589205.1 uncultured Ruminococcus sp.
TCCTCCTCGGGCGGGATATTCGCGTCGGCTTCATCGTCCGTGACGGTCATTCCCTCGGAAATATCATCGCTCGGATATGCTATCTTGTCGTCCTTGTCAAGCCCGCTCTTTATCTCGCAGTCGCCCGCCGCTTCATCGCTCTGTCCGACTGTTACCTCGCGCTTTTCGATCTTGCCGTTTCCGCCGTCAGCCCATACATAGCTCTTTCCGTCCTCCTCAAAGACAAAATCGCTGTAAAGCCATATACCGGTCTTTACGATACCGCTGTCGCCGGTGTCGGGTTCAATAATTATATGCTGACCGAGCATAAGTCCGTCAAGGGTTTCCGGTTCTATATAAAACGCATACTTTGACGAGGTGAGATCCTCATCTACATCACCGTAGTACATATCGTTGTTCGACTGCGGCTCGGTGTCTATCTCGGAGATAGTTCCGCTCCATGTAGTATCATTATCTACTCTCGACCTTATAGTTACCGGCATTCCCTGATAAATATTTCCTATCATCTGCTCGTTGACTGTGCCCTTTACGCGGAAGCTGTCTCCCTTGGAAATGCTTACTACCACGTCCGTTTCGGCGTATTCAAGCGTTTCCAACGCGGCGGCGGTCTTTACCGTTCCGCTGATAGTAGAGGTCACCTGAGAATTTTTTATTGATTTTTTCAGCTTTTTGTTTTCGTTCTTTTTCGCCTTTATGTCATATTCCATCTTAGCCTTGTCGCTTTGAAGCGACAGTATCTGCGCGGTCAATGACGCCTGCGAATCCTGCGGAGCCTTGCTCTTTTCATTTTCAAGCTCTTCAAGCTGGAGAGCCATAGTTTCTACTTCGTTTTCCATGCGCTCGACCTCTATTTTTCCTTGTTCAAGCTCGAGCTTCATGGCTTCAACGTCATATGTAAAAAGTACGTCTCCCTCCTGCACCTCGTCGCCTACGGCGACCTCGATGGTCTTTACCGTCTTGGAACGGTCAAATTTGAAATCCTCCGTTTTCTGCGCTTCGATAACGCCCGAAAAACGGCTGCCCGAAAGCGACAAGCCTCCCGCGGTGTTAAGCTCGCTGACTGCCGTGACGTAGACCTTTCCTTTCTTTTCCGTCTCGTCCGATCTTTTCCAGAGCTTGATCCCTGCAAACACGACTGCCGCTGCCGCCGCCAGCGAAACCGCTGTTACGGCGATCTTTTTTACGACTGACATATTCTGTTCCTCCTTACTTTTTTCTGTTCTTTCTTTTTAACGGGTAATTTTACCCCGCTATTTTTATTATAGCACAATACAAAAAAATGTCAAGCAAAATTAAACTATTTTTAAGAAATTTTGAAAGCAAAAAAACCGAGGACTTCAAACGTCCTCGGCCGAGTATTAAAATCCATTGATCTTACCGGAAATAAACTGCATGATAGTCAGCGCGTCGCGAACGTCCGTTTTTCCCGAGCCGTCAACATCGGCGCGTTTTTTCTGGTCGGCAGTAAGCTTGGCTTTACCCGCCGTATAGTTCATTATCGTCAGCGCGTCCTTTATATCCACACTGCCGTTTCCGTCCGTGTCGCCCATAAGTATCTGTTCGCCCGCGCGGGTTATCGTCAGCTTATAGGTGCGCTTATCGCCGCTTGAAGAGGTAACAGCGACCTTGACGGTATTCTTTCCGACGTTAAGCTCTATCCTGCCGTTCCCGCTGACCCTTGCATCGCTGCTGTAGGGCACGGCGTTTATGTCGATATAGCTTACGTTTTCTCCCACCTCGAATTTGTAGCTCTTGGTGTATTTATCAAACGCCGCAAGCAGATCCTCTCCTGTCGGAGTTATCGCGTCAAAGCGTTTTAGGAGATTATTGTTATCTTCGCTTTCCGGCGGCGCGGGGGAAATTTTTTCCGGCATATTTTCATACACCGGTATCTTAAATTCGAGCGCGCTTGCGAGAGTGCTTTCCGAATAGGCGTTTTTCATTTCAAGAGCTTCGTTAGCCTGTCCGAAAACGCAGGTCATATACTGGTGAAAATAATATCCGTTGCCGCCGTCTGCCACATCGAATTTTTGCAGATACAGCGTGTCCTGACCTTTGGTTATATAGCCGTTTCCGAGATATATTGAGCCGCCGATTATCGAACGGTACTGGTCCGTCCACGGCAGCATATAGGCGGCGTTTTCGGTCATTGCAAAGCGGCAGCCCATCTCCGCGGCTGTCATAGAGGCTGTCGCGTAGGCTTGTATATCAAAGAAATTGAAATAGTTCTCATAGCCCTTTACCGTGCCGAGCGACTGCGGCGCGCCGTTGACTCCCTGCTCATTGCGGCAGCGCGAAGCGAGATGATACGGCGAAACGCCCGACTGCGCGGCTGCGTCCATAAACGTCTGCGCGTAATCGTAATATCCTCCGTTAAGCGGCGAAACAAAACCGCCGCTCATAAACGTGCCGTCAAGTATCTGCCTTACTCCGTCAATAGTATGTATGCTTTCATTATAGGATTGATTTTCAAACATGAAAATGTAATCGTCGTTGATAAAATTTCTCGGGTCGAGGTAGTACGCTATCACCTTTTTTGAAGCGGCGACCCAGCCTCCGTCAAGTCCGAACCACTTCCCCGTATTAACGTCATACGCGCCCTTTTCGCAGGACTTCCACGCCTCCGGCGCGCCCGCGTGAACGAGATTCCTGCCGACTACGCATTCCTCCTTTAGCACATCGTCCCAGTCAAGACCGGTTTTCTGCGCCGTAAAGATCCAGGACGGGTGAAGCTCGTGAAGCTCTCTTAAAAGGGGCTTGTAGCTTTCGGGAAAGCCTTGCTTTTTCAATGTCTTTTCAAAAGTCTTATCGCTCGAAGCGCTGTCGGCTTCAGCGTTTAAAGGCTTCAATGCCGCTATAGAGCTTATCAGCATCATACCGGCTGCAGCGGCGGCAAGAAGCCTTCTATATATAGTTTTTTCCGATCCCATTTTACATCATCTTTTCTCCTTTCCGCCGCGATACCGATATTCTTCTACATTATTATACATTCAAATTTTAAGCTTGTCAAGCTCCGTTTTATTCAAAAAAAATTTACAAATAAAGTTATTTCACACAAATTACAAAAATGACAAATTGGTTACAATAAATATAGCGTAAAGAACATTTTTTCTCACAATATATAGAAGAACATTTGAGCGGCAGACAAAATAACCAAATTTTCGCTTGTATTTTCTACAGAAAATACACTTGACTAAATGATTACAAAGTGTTATAATTTGTCTACCGAATGTAATAATTGCGTAATCTTTTCAGACAAAAAAAGCAAAAAAAAGAGTTCGCGTACTGCCTTCGGACTTGTGTTTAAATTTTTTCGACAATACCGCCGCAACGAGCGGTATTGTTGTATGTAAGAAACGAGGGATGTAAACATGAACACGCGCTTTCACAAGATCGCTCTCTCGGCGACCGCCGCAGTCTTTACCGTGACGACCGCCGTATCTACCGTTTATGCGGCACAAAAAAACAGGATCGTTTTGTCCGCAGACAAAGCCGAGGTGAAAAGCGGCGAGAGCTTTAATATCACTCTTGCCTACGACCCCGATTCTCTCGGCGTTTCCGGCTTCACGATAGATCTTCACTACGATCCGAACGCGGTCACGCTTAACGTCCCCGATGAAAATGATACAACAGCCGCGGGGAATTTTTCTCTCATTACGAATTATTCCTACTCGAGCGGCACCGTGCGCTTTGTCGGCGCGCAGCTTAACAGCGAAAACGTTACCGAGTACACCGAGATAGGTACGCTTGAATTTACCGTAAACGACGGCTTCAGCGGCGAGATACCCTTCTGGAACGAGGTGGATACTCTTGTCGCTTCGCAGGATAACAGCTTTGTGAACGTCGATTTCCAAAGCCGCAGTCCATACGATCCGTTTACCGTATCAGCTCCGGCGGTAACTAAACCGAAGCAGACAACGACAACGGCTGCGGAAACCACTGCGGCAACGACTACCACAACGACCACGACGACGGCAGCTGAACAGACGCAGACGCTTCCGCAGGAGGTGCTGCCCGCCGAGACAGAACCGGTACAGACCGCGGCGGAAACCGAAACGGCTGAGCCGCAAACGGGAGCCGAGCCGCTTTTTACCCACAAGCAGGGCAAAAATGATTACAACAACGAGACCGCTTTGCAGTATATTTTTTCACCCTATGAGCATTTTGACGGAAACGGCGGGCTTGTCGATATAAGCGTCGATATTTCCTCCACCGGCAGCGCAAAGGGCGGTATCGGTATGCAGACCTCAGAGGGCTGGAAAATTTACAGCAACACCGCTTACGGCGAGGGCGAGGAGATCTGGACGGCGGAAAATGTCGATCTTTCGGACGTCTCCGGCGATATGGCGGTACAGCTTTATTATCTTAAAAACAAAAGTACGTTCAGTATAAATTCCATAACCGTGACCCCCGCAGGTCAGCAAGCGGCTGAGCCTGTTCAGACAACGGTAACGACCTCCGCTCCGCAAACCTCGGCTGCAACAGCGGCAGCTCCTGAAACGACAACGACTACTGCGACAACAACAACAACAACAACTACAACGACCGAAGCGCAGACGGAAGCTCCCGAGAGTACGGCATCGGTAAAGCTCACCGGGAAATTCAACGGCGATGCAGTCGGCAATGCCTCTGACGGAGAAAAACCCGTTACGACTTTGCAGGCAGCAGAAGCCGCTCCTGCGGAAACGACGCAAATGCCCGCTCAAACCACGTCTCCCGCTCCGTCCGTGCCGGACAGCGGCGACCCGCAGGTACAGCAGATACAGCAGGCGGTCGATAACGCTTCAAGCGCGGCTAACGCCAACCCCGACACCGGCATTCCCGCCGCCCCGACAATTTGCTATAGCGTGCTTATACTCTGCGCGGCGCAGATGGTCTACTCGCTTTATTCGATAGTTAAAAAGAAAAATAACTGATTAAAAAAAGTCTCCTTTTATCGGGAGACTTTTTCGTTATGCTGTTTTTAACTGCGTTCTTAACGAATGGAGCTTTGCAAGCTCGGCGGCTATCGCCATAAGGCAGAACACCGTGCCGGCAAAAGCGGCTTTTTGGTGAAGCAGCGTTGTAAGATAATATCCGGTTAGCGCGCCGAAGGTAAAGGCTAAAAGCGTTCCGCCGAAGAATTTCGCTTTTTTGAGCGAGGCCGGGTCTTTATCGCAGGCATACTCGGCAAGCGCGCCGCAAAGCTGACGGAAATTATTCGTGCAGAATATCGGAGAAGCGGCGTATTCGCCCATGCTGCCGAAGATCACCCACATCGCCGACATCGTGATAAAGGTCGGGTAAAGTCCGATACACGGATCTATGCTTTTCGGAAGAAGCGCAAGCGCCGCAAATCCCGCGATGTTAAGGCACATGGAAAATATCGGCATATTCAGACGGCTCTTCTTGTTCAGTACCGTTATACCGAAAACCGACGCGCCGTAGAGCATTGCCCCGAAAAGGTGCAGCAGCATGGAATGGATATCCTTTCCTAACAGTCCGAACAAAACGTCCATTAAATTTACCGTCTGAGACGAGCCTAACGCGGCGAACATAAGCAGCGTATACGCCGCCGCAAAGCCGCCCGTTACTGCGGCGAGCCTATGAAGCAAAACGTTGTATTTCTTTTCAGTGTTCATATTTATCGTTCCTTTTATGATTTTTCTTTTCACAATTTCATTATAGCACCTCAAACCAAAAATGTCAACAAAAAATCCGACAAATCGCACAAACGATTATCGTATTTTTTATGTATTTTAACCGAATATAGCTTTGAAAGCCCCTTTTACGCCTTTTACGCCGACAAGCGGTATCCTTATATGCGTTTTATCTATGCTTCTCAGCGATACGAGAGGCAGTATGCACTTTTTAAAGCCGAGACGCTGCGCTTCGAGTATTCGCTGTTGAGCGCGCTGTACGCCTCTAAGCTCCCCCGCAAGTCCTATCTCGCCAAAGGCTATTATATCGGGACTTACGATCTTGTCGGTCATGCTCGAATAAAGCGCGAGAGCTATCGGCAGGTCGGCGGCAGGCTCGTTGGCGTTAAAGCCGCCCACCACGTTCATATATACGTCCAGTCCCCCGAAGCAGCACCCCAGACGCTTTTCAAGCACCGCTATTATTATCGCCATTCGGTTGTAGTCAAAGCCTGTCGCCGTGCGGCGGGGAACGTTGAACGCGCTTTTTGTCACAAGCGCCTGCACCTCCGCAAGTATCGGGCGCGAGCCCTCTATCATGCAGGCGACGCAGCAGCCCGAAGCGTCCGACGGTCTGCCGGAAAGAAGAGCCTCCGACGGATCCTCGACTTCTCTTAATCCGCTGTCGCACATCTCGAAAACGCCTATCTCGTTAGTTGAACCAAAACGGTTTTTCTCGCCGCGCAGTATACGATAGGGCATATTTTTCTGCCCCTCAAAATATAGCACGCAGTCTACGATATGCTCTATTACCTTGGGTCCTGCTATCGCACCGTCTTTGTTGACGTGGCTGACTATTATCGTTGAGATCTCAAGCGATTTAGCCGTTTTCATCAGCATATTGGAGCACTCGCGCACCTGCGTTACAGAACCGCTCGCGGAGGAGATCTCCGACAGGTTCATCGTCTGGATAGAATCTATTATGACTATATCCGGCTTTTCCTTTGCTATCGCCGCGCATATCGCCGCGCAGTCGGTCTCGCTCAAAAGGTAAAGGTTCTCGCCGTCGACCTTCAGCCGCTGCGCCCGAAGCTTTATCTGCCTTAGCGATTCCTCGCCGGAAACATACAGCACCGAACAATTCTCGCTCAGCGCGCGGCAGATCTGTAACAGCATGGTGGATTTTCCCACTCCAGGCTCTCCGCCGAGAAGTATCAGACTTCCGCTCACTATCCCGCCGCCGAGAACGCGGTCGAGCTCCTTTAAGCCGGTCCTTCTGCGAGTATGGTTCGCGTCGGTCTTTATCGAGGACAAGCCGACGATGCTTGCGCTCACATCTCTGACCTTAGATGTATCGACGACTGCGGAGGCTGCCGACGGTGCAGCCTCTTCAAGCGTGTTCCACGCGCCGCAGTCGGGGCATTTTCCGTTCCACTTGGGCGTTTCAAAGCCGCAGGCGGTACATACATAGACGTTTTTTTGCTTTGCCATGATCTATCAGCTCTCCGGAAGATCGGCAAGAGGATCGTTCAGCGCGGTCTTTAGCATTCTTGAAAAATACACCGCGTTTATAAACCTGTTCTGTATCTCCTCTTCAAGATCGAATTCCGCTTCCTCTATGCTGCTCTTCGGAACGAATCCGCCCGCCATTACTCCGTGACCGCCGCCCGTGCCTATCTCCTCGAGCGCGTTTGAGGTTATAGTTCCCGCGTCGAGATAATCCAGTCCGGAACGCACCGAGATCTTTACGCCGTTTTCCCTTACCGTATACGCAACGGCAAATTCCACCTCCACAAGCTCCAGCATAAAATCGCACACCTCCGCTATAAGCCCGTCCGAAACGTCTGAGCTTATCGAGGCGAACGCTATGCCGTCAAAGACCTTTATGCCGCTTAACGTTGATATGAACGCGCCGAGGTCGGCAAACGCCATCTGCTGCGACATGAGCTGCGTGAGTATATCCGCATCGGAATAATAGAACAGTCTGCGGAACATCTCAACGTCGATATCCGTCATGCCGCGGTTTAGATTATCCGTGTCCATTTTCAGCCCGTACATAAGCGCGGTCGCGGTATTGCGGTCGATAGAGAGCTTGTTTGAAAAATAATAATCCGCAGCGAGAGAGGCGCACGAGCCGCATATCCTCACGTCCTTGTACTTGTATTCATACGGCACGCTGGTCGGGTGATGGTCTATACAGGCGACCACCGTTCCGGGAAGCTTTGCGATATTCGGATTGTCCGCCTGAGCGTCCACCGTTATGATATAATCCTCGGCGCACATATCCTCGATTAGATCTGCATTCATCATCTTTATCCCGAAAAGCTCCACCATTTTTTGAGTAGACGCCTTCGCTATGCTGCCCTTATAGCAGATAACGGCTTTGATACCGAAAATTTCAAGAAGCTGCTGTACTCCGAACGCGGCGGAAAGCGCGTCGGGGTCGGGGAAATTATGCGTCTGGATAAATATTCTGTGCCCGTCAAGAATTTCTATCAGGCTCTGTAGTCTTTGCGTCATGCCGCACGTCCTTTCTTAAATTTTATCATTTCTTCCTGAAAAAAGCTATCAGCCGCGCTATAAGTCCTTTTTTCTCTTTTTTGGGTGAATGTGGATTTTCGGTCAAGGGCGGTTCGAGAGAATAGGCTCTTTCATAAAAGCTTTTCTGGCAGTCCACCCTGACCATATCGTTTTTGACTCGCTTGTATGTGCCGTCGCTCATCTGCTCGCGCGCTTTTACGTTGTCGGAAAGCTGCATCTTAAAATATGCAAGCACGCGGGTCTTTATGCCTTCGTCAAGTATCGGAGCGGCTACCTCTACTCTGCGGCAGGTGTTTCTCGTCATGAAATCGGCTGAGGATATGTAGATCCTTTGCCGCTGACCCTCGCCGAAAATATATATGCGCGAATGCTCGAGAAATCTTCCGACTATCGAGATTATCCTGATATTGTCGGTCATTCCCTCCACCCCCGCGACAAGGCAGCTTATGCCGCGTATCACAAGCTCGATCTTTACCCCCGCTTGGGAGGCTTCTATAAGCTTATCTATTATCTTTTTGTCGGTAAGACCGTTCATTTTTGCGCCGATATAGGCTTCATTGCCCATTCGAGCGGCTTTTATCTCGCCGTCTATCATATCGAGTATGCGGTTTTGCAGGCAGTTGGGCGAGACAAGCAGCGTCTGAGCGGTCTCGGGGGCTTCGCCCAAGGACAGCGCCCTGAATACCTCCGCCGCGTCCTTGGCTATCATCTCGTTTGCGGTCATAAGACAAAGATCGGTATACGCCGCGGCGGTCTTTTCGTTGTAATTTCCCGTGCCTATCTGCGTTACCGAACGATAGCCGCGCGCGGTCTTTTTGGTTATAAGGCAGAGCTTTGAATGCACCTTCAGCGTATGCGGTCCGTACATTATCCGGCAGCCTGATTCTTCGAGCACCTTAGACCAGAGAATATTGTTCTCCTCGTCAAAACGCGCTCTAAGCTCGACGCAGACTACCACCTCCTTGCCGTTTTCAGCCGCCGCGCAGAGGGCTTTTATTATGCGCGAATTATCCGCAACGCGGTAAAGGGTCATCTTTATCGAGATAACGTCCTTATCCGCCGCCGATTCCTTCAGCAGTCTTATAAACGGATCTATCGACTCATACGGATAGGACAGAAGTATATCCTTTTTTTCTATCTGCTCGAACATCGGCGCATTCGGGTCTACCGACGGGGAACGGCGGGGGGAAAGCTTTGAGAAAAACAGCTCGCTGCGGTTCTCGGTCTTTTTGCCGAGCGCAAAAACATAGCCTACATCGAGCGGGGCTTTTTCAACAAAAAGCTGCGCTTCCTCAAGTCCCAGACGTTCGGCGAGATTGTTCTTGAAAATATCCGAAATGCTTCTGCTCAATTGCAGTCTTACCGGGCAAAGCCTTTTTCTGCTGCTTATCAGCCGCGACATCGTTTCTCTGAAATCGCCGTCTCCGTCCTTTTCCTCGGCGATTATATCCGCGCTGCGCGTAATGCGTATAATGGTCTTTTCCTCGATCCTGAAATTTTCAAAATGCCGCGCCGACATGGCGCAGATAACGTCCTCGACGAGGATATATTCCAATCCGCCGCCCTCCGACGGCAGGTAGATAACTCTGTCAAAACGGTCGGTGCAGGAAATTATGCCGATAGCCGAATCGCTTTTTGATGTGAGCTTTACCGCCGCATACAGCTTTTTCCCCTCCAAAAACGGGAACGGGTGGCGTTTATCTATGACAAAGGCGTTTATAAACGGCTCTATCTCATAGGCGTAGTATTCTTCTATAAAATCTATCTGCTTGCGGCTGAGCTGCTTATAGCTTTTCCGCGAGATGCCCAATTTTTCAAGCTCTCGTTCTATATCGGCAAAGGAGGCGTCCTTTTTTTCGATAAGTCTCCTGACGCGCTTGTAAATTTTTGAAAGCTGCTCGCTCGGGCGCATACGGGTCTTGCCGTCGCGCTTTTTATCGCCGAGCAGCACCGCGTCGATAAGCGACCCCACCCGCACCATGAAAAATTCATCGAGATTTTTGCAGAAGATAGCCCCGAAAACCATTCGCTCCATCAGCGGAACGCTGCCGTCTGCGGATTCCTCCAGCACCCTCTCATCGAATTTAAGCCACGAAAGCTCTCTGTTATCATAAACCGACGTTGTATCAGACCTGCCCATTGAAAATTCGTCTCCCGTAAGACCGCGCTTTTTTACAAAAATCACGGCAAAAAATAATTCACTGTTTTAATTATACCACTATAATAAAATAAAGTCAAGGCAATACTATTGCATTTTGAATAATTTTGTTGTATAATATAAGAAACAAAATCTTTTTTAAAGGAATTGAGAGCTTATGGATAAGGCAAAAATAAACGGAATAGTAAAAAAAATCAAAAAAATGCGTGCTGAAAGCGCGAAGGAAAAGAACGCTCCCAAAGAACCGTCAAAGCTCAGCATGGTGATAAGCAGCAAGCCCGAAAAGCTCATCGCCTGCGTTACTGCCGCAATTTCTCTATGTATACTTTCAAGCGGTAAAAAAAAGAACGGCAAAAAAAAGAAAAAGCCGCTCTATAAACGCTTTGTTTCCAATTACAAATTAGCGGGCAGCGCGCTGGATTCCACCATAGCCGCAGAGCTTAAACGGCAGTCGGAGCGGGAGTTCAAGGACGAAAAGCTCGAGCGCATGGAAATTGAAAACGCGCTGAAATTTACGCTTTAAAAAAAGGAGAAGAAAAAAATGAAAAAATATTTTCTCGAATACTTAGCCTTTGTCGAAGCCGCACTTAACGATGACGGCACCGACTTTGCGCGGCTAATGAAGATACACAAGGAAAAGACCCGCTATTTTCAGCACGAAAGATTCGTTCATCTGTTCGTCATGATACTTTTTGCGCTCTGCACGGTCGCCTGCTTTTTTATCATCGTCATCACCGAGGAGGTAACGCTCCTGCCGCTTGAGGTGTTGTTTTTAGCGCTGCTCATTCCCTACATATCGCATTACTATTTTCTGGAAAACAATACTCAAAAGCTTTACAAGTATTACGACCAGATCTGCCAAAAGCTGGATAAAGAGGATCTTTAAGCATGGACGATTACAGCAAAAAGCGCGTCTGGAACGGCGGCGCGCTGACCTCTCCCCTGCCGCCTGCGCTCGTCAGCTGCGGCACTATCGAAAAACCGAACGTTCTTACAGTCGCATGGACGGGTATAATGTGCACCAAACCGCCCGTCACCTACATCGCCGTGCGCCCTCAGAGATACTCCTACGGTTTGATAAAAGCTTCCGGGGAATTTGTCATAAATCTCCCGCCCGCTTCGCTCGTCCGCGCTGTCGATCTCTGCGGGGTGCGCTCAGGGCGCGACACCGACAAATTTCAGCTTTGCTCGCTCACCGCTCTGCCTGCCGCCGCTGTTAGCGCGCCGATCATCGCCGAATGTCCGCTTTCGCTCGAATGCCGCGTGCGGCAGATAATTCCGCTCGGTTCGCACGACGTTTTTATCGCGGATATCGTCAAGACCGACGCCGCCGAATCGCTTATCGACGAAAAAGGCAGACTCGCGCTCGAAAAGGCTAAGCTGCTCGCTTACTCGCACGGCGAATATTTTGAGCTTGGGCGAAAGATAGGAAGCTTCGGGTTTTCCGTCAGAAAAAAGAAGAAAATGTCTAAGCATAACCACCACTAAAATGATAGGTTATCTTTCGTCTGTTCTTATCGGTGTTCCCATCTGCAATGTTTTTTTCAAAAAGAACCCGACAGTCCCTAAGACGAACGGAAATGCACCTCAGAGCTGTCCGAGTCTGCGTAACGGAAAACTTAACCTCGGAAAAAAGAAAAACCCTCGCAAAACACTTACAGAGCGTTTGACGAGAGCTTGCGGTCATTCGTTTAAATAGAGCTTGTGCCTGTTGTGGTATGCGTCATAATGCTGAAATGACTTGTGTGGGACGGTTTTTGAGTGTGCCAATAGGCTATGATCATAGATAATAACCATTCTTTATTCATAAAACTCAAACAGCTCTTCGACGGTCGTATTAAATACTGCGGCAATATCCATAGCGAGCTTCAAAGACGGGTTATACTGTCCTTTTTCGAGACGGATAATAGTCTCACGGCGGACGCCCACAAGCTCTGCAAGCTCATCCTGCTTCATGTTCAGCCGTGCTCGATGCTCTTTGATCTTCGTTTTCAGCTCCGCCATTATTCAACCTTCTCCTCGATTTCCGGCACTCTGTCAAAAATAAGAAACAGCACGCTTCGCAAAAAAAGAGCTGCGCAGATGATAATAAGATATCGAGGAGCAGGTATGGGGTGAAAGCGTCCACGCATA
>CANQCJ010000049.1 GCA_947589205.1 uncultured Ruminococcus sp.
GCTGTACTAATTCCGCGCCCTCCTTGTCGAGCACGGACGGAAGTATCCTGTCCGCCATATCCACAACGGTTATCTCTCCCACTCTGTCGGCGATGCCCTCTACGCATTTAAGACCGATAAGTCCCGCGCCGATAACGAGTACGCGGCGTTTCGGGGTAAGCTCCTTTTCAAGCGCTAACGCGTCGTCGAGCGTCATAAAGGTAAAACGCTTTTCAGCCTTTTCAAGCCCCTTCATCGGCGGCACGAACGGACTTGAGCCTGTCGCGACAAGCAGCTTATCGTAGGAAATGACCTCGCCGCTTTCAAGCTTTACGTTTTTAGCCTTCGGATCTATCGAGACCGCCGTCTTGCCCGGCATAAAGTCGGTCATGTTGTCGGCATAAAAGCTGTCGGGACGGTATTTCATTCTCTGCCTGTCCGTTTCGCCGAGCAGCAGGTAGGATATCAGCGGGCGGGAGTAGGTATGGTGCTTTTCGCTTGAAATAACGACTATCTCGGAAGCCTTGTCAACGCTTCTTATGCCCTCTATGCAGCCGACCGCCGCAGCTGAATTTCCGATTATAACAAATTTACTCATTTAACGCTCGCCTCATCTTTCCTCATAAACTATAGCCTTGTTGGGACAGCCCTTAACGCAGGCGGGTTCTCCGCAGGAATTATTCATGCAAAGCTCGCACTTCTGAACCGCGTGACCGTCTGCTCCCGGCATAATGCAGCCGTAAGGGCAGGAAAGTATGCAGGTATAGCAGCCGACGCATTTGTTTCTGTCGCAGTGTATGACCCCGTCCTTTATGCTTAACGCGCCGGTTATGCAGCCCTTGACGCAGAGCGGTTCTTCGCAGTGGCGGCAGGAAACGGCAAAATTTATTCCCTCGCCCTCCTCGACTCTTATCCTCGGCGAGATCTTAACGCCCTTGAGAGCCTTAGCCATATCGTCCTTGCCGGAATTGGCAAAGGCGCAGTAATATTCGCAAAGGTGACAGCCGAGACACCATTTTTCATTTACATATATACGTTTCATAGCTTAGTTCACCCCTCAATTATTCGCCCGCGTGCTTTATGCCGAGAATTTCCAGCTCGCGTTCCGAAAGACCGATACCGCGCAGCATCAGGCGGTTTCCGCGCAGCGATTCTATCGAATTTATTCCCATTCCGCCCATTATTTCCTTTATTTCGTGATCCCATGCGCGCACAAGATTTACCAGTCTCTTATAGCCCACGTCGGGGTTAAGTCTCTTGACAAGCTCGGGTCTTTGCGTCGCTATGCCCCAGTTGCAGCGTCCCGCCTGGCAGGAGCGGCAGAGGTGGCAGCCGAGAGACAGACAGGCGGCGGTCGCGATGTAGCAGGCGTCCGCGCCGAGAGCTATTGCTTTTACGAGGTCGGCAGAGGAACGGATAGAACCGCCGACAACTACCGCAACGCTGTCGCGTATGCCCTCCTCGCGAAGTCTTGAATCAACGCTTGCAAGCGCAAGCTCTATCGGTATTCCTACGTTGTCGCGTATCCTTGTCGGAGCTGCGCCGGTACCTCCGCGGTAGCCGTCGATGGCGATGATATCCGCGCCGCTTCTTGCGATACCCGAAGCGATAGCCGCAACGTTATGCACCGCAGCGATCTTTACGATGACGGGCTTTTTGTAATCGGAGGCTTCTTTGAGCGAATAAACGAGCTGACGAAGATCCTCTATCGAATAAATATCGTGATGCGGAGCGGGGGAGATGGCGTCCGTGCCTATGGGTATCATTCTTGTTTTTGAGATATCCTCCGATACCTTAACACCCGGCAGGTGTCCGCCGATACCCGGCTTTGCGCCCTGACCTATTTTTATTTCGATAGCCGCGCCCGCGTTGAGGTAATCCTTAGAAACGCCGAAGCGTCCGGAGGCTACCTGAACTATCGTGTTTGCGCCGTATTTGTAGAAATCCTCATGAAGTCCGCCCTCGCCGGTGTTGTAATAAATGCCCAGCTCCTCGGCGGCTCTTGCAAGCGATTCATGTGCGTTGTAGCTGATAGAGCCGTAGGACATAGCCGAGAACATCACCGGGGTGGAAAGCTTGAGCTGCGGCGGAAGATTGTTTTTAAGCCTTCCGTTTTTGTCTCTCTCGATAGTCTGCGGCTTTTTGCCGAGATATGTAGTAGTTTCCATAGGCTCGCGCAGCGGGTCTATAGAGGGGTTCGTTACCTGCGAAGCGTTGAGCAGTATCTTATCCCAATATACCGGATAAGGCTCGGGGTTTCCCATAGAGGAGAGCAGCACTCCGCCGCTTCCTGCCTGACGGTATACCTCCTTTATGCTCTTGGCGGTCCAGTTTGCGTTTTCTTTAAAGGTATGATCGCTCTTGACGATCTTCAAAGCTTTTGTGGGGCAAAGCGATACGCAGCGGTGACAGCAGACGCATTTTGCGTTGTCGCAGACCATTTTATCCTGTTCGGGGTCAAAGCGGTGCGCTTCGTTGGCGCATTGTCTTTCGCACACCCGACAGGCGATACATTTATTTGTATCCCTTACTATCTCATATTCCGGATACAGAAAATCTATAGCCATTTATAAACCAACCCTTTCTTACCTGATAAAAATTTTGTCCCTGCAGCTGTCGAGCGTAACGATGACCGGCTGACCGCCGTTGGGCGACCATATCCTGTCGAGATTCGGCTCGATTATGCGTATAGCGCATTCCTCGGAAGCCATGTAGACCATATCGTCCTTTTCACCTATGACCATCGAGCGCAGCTTCAATCTGTCGTTGAGCGCCATAAGTCCGCCCTCGAAGCCTAAGATTATAGAAAAGGGTCCGGTTATAAGCAGGTTTGAGAATGCCGCGCGGAGGTATCTTGCCTGAGCTGCCTCCTCCTCGTCCATGTGATCTATGGTAGACCAGAACGGCGCGGCGATGACCTTTGCGGCTTCCTCAAGGCTTAGACCCTTTTTTCTCAGCAGGAAGTCAATAATGTAGGTTATTACCTCCGTGTCGGTCTGGAGCGTACATTTATAGCCGTACATCTCTATGTTTCTTCTGTTTGAATCGTAGCTCGATATCTCGCCGTTGTGGACGATGGAATAATCGAGCATACCGAACGGGTGAGCGCCGCCCCACCAGCCGGGGGTGTTTGTCGGATAGCGTCCGTGCGCCGTCCACGCGTAGCCCTCATACTCGTCGAGCCTGAAATATTCGCCGACGTCCTCGGGATAGCCGAGAGCCTTGAAGATGCCCATATTTTTTCCGCAGGAAAACACATAAGCTCCGTCTATATTTGAATTTATATTGATAACGCACTTTGAAACAAATTCCTTTTCATCGAGCTTTGAATCCTTGAGCTTGGTTTTGAGCGGCTCGACAAAATATCTCCAGATAAGCGGTTCGGCGACAATCTTGTCGCTTTTTCTCACCGGTATCTTTGAAAGATTTATAATGTCAAAATGTCTGTCGAGAAATCTTTCGCATTCCTCTCTCGATTTATTGCTGTCGTAAAAAACGTGAAAGGCGTACAGATCGGGGTACTGCGGGTAAATGCCGTAGCCCGCGAAGCCTCCTCCGAGACCGTTGGAACGGTCGTGCATGGTAGAGATCGAGGTTATCATTTCTCTGCCGTTTATATTTTTTCCGCTTTTTGAGATAACTCCCGATATAGCGCAGCCCGAAGGGATCCTTACTTCTCCTTCTCGCTTCATAAACCTATTCCTCCCTTGAAAAAACCACTTTATGTTACTAAAGACAAAAAAGACGCCCGCATCAAAAGGGCGCAAAAGCCCCTTGATCCGAACGTCATTGTTCCTGCATAAATATTGTATCACAAATTCATCGCTTTGTCAAGCAAATTTTGCAGATAAATATGCTAAACTTATTTGTTTCCAACGTCTGCGGGTTTGTACACACTGCACAACAAACCCGTTAAATTTTGCAAAATATGAATTTTTTATTTGAAAAAACTGCAAATCGTGCGTCAGCCGCTTTTCTTTTCAAGCAGAAAATAAGATCCGTCTCCGCCGGTCTCGAAGCCCTTTATCGTCCAGCCGAGATCAAGCATATCGTTAAGCTGTTCAACGCGCTGAAATTTATCCATTTTCGGGGTACCCTTCTGCGCGCCGTCACCGTTTTTAAGGCTTGAAGAAACATAAAATTTTTTCTGCACAGCGCATCACCGTCCTTTAAACTATTATAGCACAATTTTTTGTACAGTTCAATAGCTAAACCAAAATTTTTACGTTTTCTTTACAAAAAAATTCCGCAGTCTTAAAAAAATTTGTGCAGACTGCGGAAATGTTTTTTTAAATGTTTTTTTATGAGAAAAAATTTTATTCTTCTGTCGAATTAAGAGCCTCAGCGAAGGTCTCATAAATGGTATAGGATTCGGCTGAGGCGGTCCTTTTGTCAAAAAGCACCAGATTGCAGGATTCTCTGAAAGCGTCTATAAGATCGTCGTTTTCAAAATACGGACTGAGCACCTCGAGCGATTCGTACTCCTCCATTTTTTCATAGGCTTCGTACTGAATGCCGGTGAGCTGACCGTTTTCATCGAGAGTTTTTCTCGCCGACTCGCTTATCGGTATACCCTTTTCCGTACCCTGAAGATTCGCCATTTGCGTCGAATTTAGCAGGAAATCCATCAGCATAGCCGCTTCCTCGGGGTGAGCGGTGTTTTTGCTCATAGCGTACATCGTAGCCGGCTTTGCGTACCAGCCGTCGCCCGATTCAGCGCCCTCAGCCGCGGGGTAATCCGCCGCCGCTATCTCGTATCCGTTATCAGCCGCCGAACCGCAGTAGCTCGTGCCGTCGCTTATCCATGCAAGCGTTCCGGCATATGTGCCGTTGTCGATGTTAGCTCTGTCAAAATATTCCACCTGCGGCATAACGCCCTCGTCTATCAGTCTGCAATAAAATTCCAGCATCGTCTTGAAATCCGCCGCATTGAAGTTGAGCGTGCCGTCCTCCTCCATGAACCTTTTGCCGGTGAGCTGTTCAACGTAAGCGGTAACGAAGAAGAATGCGGGCTTAGCGTTCATGGATATGGGATAGCTTTCCTTTTTCATGACCTTAGCCGCGTCAAAATAATCCTCCCACGTTTTCGGCAGATCGAGACCGTACTGATCGTATATCGTCTTGTTTATGTACACGGTGTTGGTGTTCATAGCTATCGGCAGGGCGTTCAGCTTGCCGTTTTTCATGCCAAAGCTGAGCGAATAATCGTCAAAGCCGGAGAGATCTATAGTATCCTTGACCTTATTGAGATCGTAGTAGCCGTCGCCGTTGGGGGAATACTGTTCTATCCATGCGTAATTTATCTGCATAACGTCGGCTTCCGTGCCGGAGTTCATCTCTATATCGCTGCGCGTCTGATAGCCCGACCATTCGGTGTAATTGCAGGTAACGCTTATTTCGGGGTGAAGCTCCTCAAACTGCGATATCGCTTCTATAGTGTATTCGTGGCGCGCGTCGTTGCCCCACCAGGAAAAGGATATTTCGACCGGGTCTATTATCTCGGTCACCTCCGAGCCTTCCTCCGAGCAGGCGCACATAAGCGCCGCCATCGGTATGATAAGCCCGAACGCGAGCTTTCTGTTCATTTCCTGCGAGCCTCCCTTCAACGGCTTGACAGCCGTCAAAATCATACATTTTTAGGATCGAAAACAGAGTAGGTATCTTTTCCCATCTTCTTAGCCTTATAAAGCGCGGTATCCGCGTTGGTGTAGAGCGACTGGAAGAATCTTGACGAATCGGCTGTCGAAGCCGCGCCTATGCTTACCGATACCTTGTATTTTTCATCATCGTCGGCGTAATCGTTTCTGAACGCCCGGCAGATCTTGTCGCAGCTTGTGCTCATAAATTCCCTGCCGTCAACGTTAGCGGGTATGCGCAGGAATACGCAGAATTCGTCTCCGCCGAGCCGTCCGAGGATCGCCGGATCGCCGAACAGCGACCGCAGTATCTCTCCGACCTTTGTCAGCACCTTATCGCCCGCCGCATGACCGAGATTGTCGTTAAGCCTCTTGAAATCGTCGATATCCATAAGCAGGGCGCAGAAATTCTGAGCCGAGGGAGCGGCGTCGAGCTTGTCGGCGACGATATCCTCGAAGGATTTTTTATTGAGCAGCGAGGTGAGCTGATCGGTGCTTGCCTTTTTAGACAGCGAGCTTACGATAGCGTTTACCGGGTTTGAGATCTTTCTTGAAAGCAGCGCGCTGATTATAAATGCGAGAACGCAGGCGATGACCGCTACGAGCGTCACATAGAAGCGCACCTCGTTTTTCTCTTTAAGGATTATCTCGGTCGGCACCGAGCAGATAACTCTCCATTCGTCTCCGCAGCTGTTTACCGTAACGAGATATTGGTCGTCCAAAATAGCCGCCGAATGATTGTCCTTTATGCGCGAGCTTATCGCATCGGGAAGCGCCGCGCCTTTTTCGTCGTCTTTGGCGGACGAATAGATTATCGAATTGTTCGAGTCGGTAAGTCTTACGGTTATATCCTCGATACCGCCGGGGTGCTCAAAGACCTTCGCAAGCTCTGTCGTATAGAAAGAAATAACGAGCACCGCGCCGTCGTTTATTCTTTTCACATAGTAAATGCGCTTGAAATCGTTGTTGTATCCCGCCGCCCAGCCGTCAGCCGTCCTTGCGCGGTTTATCATGGCGGAAAGATCATCGTAGAGCTTATCGGCGAAGAGATCCTTCGTGCCGTTTGAGATCTTGCCCACGGTATGGTTATTGGTGTAAACGATGCCGAAATCGACAAAGTTTTCCATTATGCAAAGCTCATAAAGCTCATCGGATATCTTGTTTTCGGTGTCTATCGCCTCATAGCTTTCGGCGGTCTCGTCGGAAGCGACATATGTATATACCTCTTTATCGGAAAAAACGAGCGTGCCGTCCTTTTCGAGCCTTTCAAGATAGCTGTCCATATTGAGCTTCATCTGAACGTTGAGCGCAGCCGTCATTGAGCTTACCTTATTTTTAAGCACCTCGTCGGTCTTGTTCATGACAAGCGTGCAGACGATAACGATAATAGCGATAAAAACGGCAGTGAATCCTAAAGTCATAGTCACGCTGAAACGCGCGCCGGTATTCTGTTTTTTCTGTCTCAAGGTATCACCGCCCTTCAAAAATTTCAAAAATCGAACACATAAATTATAGCACATCTTTTTTTATTTGTCAATAATTTTTTTGAAAAAATTTCAAAAAAATCGGCGGCAGCTCGCTTCAGCTGCCGCGGCGCTGCCTTAGTAATTTATTCCGAACACCTGCATATGCTGCGCACCGAGAGCGTTGACCTCGCCCCAAATACATATTGCCGTTTCGTCAAATTCCTCCGGCGGACGGTATTCGTCGTCGTTCATATCGCCGGGAGCGTTGAAAATATCATAGTCAAGCTCCGATACGTCTTGAAACGTTATCCTGCAAAGCTCAACGCCGATATTTTCCGCAAGGTCGTAAATATCGCACTGCCCGGTCTTGCCGTTTTTTAATCTTCCGTAATCTATCGCTTTGAGCTTAGAATAAAGCGTTTCATCGCAGCAGATGATAGTGTAGGAAATATAGCTGCTAAAATCGTTTTTATACTCTGCGGTTATTTCTTCGTTGAGTGTCCGCATTATCTTGTCAATATTTTCGGCGGACTCGTTTTTTGTTACTATAACTATCCCGGTCGTGCCGAGCGGGTTGGGCTTGATGAAGTGTTCGGCTTCAAGATCTTGTTCCGCGCCTGCGATGCAGTCCTCCACCGCCTGCGCGGCTTTGTTTTCCTGCTCTCTCTGCCTGAGAGCATTGACATAGCTCATATAATTCTCGTCGTCCTCCGGCTTGAACCTGCCGAAAAGACCGGTCTCTTTAAATTCCTGATAAAACCTTATCCCGCTTTCTTCATCGAGCAGCTCATAGTAAAAATTTCCGTGGTCGAACAGAAAGCCGCCGGTATACCCGCTGTCGAGCACCACCGCGTCGGGATATTTTTCGCGGATATATTTTTCCGGAAAAGTCTCGTTGTATCTGTCCGTCACCGCCGAGCCTATCATGTAAATAACTATCAGCGACACCAAAAGCAAAATAAACCCGATAAAAATTTTCCCTATAATTTTCAAAGCCTTCATGCCTATCCGCGTCCTTTCCGTTTGCTGTGATTTAATTTTACCACATATAATATATCTTTGCAAGATGTCGTTTGTCATTTTTTGAGTGACAAATGTCATTTAGATGTTAGAGTCTGAGCTGCGCTCAGACCGTAAGAGGTAAGAGGTTAAATCAGAGGTTAGAAGAAGTTAGTTTATTGTGAAACTTTGATGAAATATTTTAAATAGTGTTGACATCATGTCAGAATGGTGGTATACTGTTTATAGTGACATTGTGTCAGATCTTAGAATTTATAGGAGAAATAAAAAATGCCTAAGGGTTCACCGGAGCTTACGAATGCTCGCAGGGAGGAAATAATCAACGCCTGCGAGAAGCTGTACCGTTTTAAGAGCTTCAAGGAAATAACGCTTAAAGATATAAGTCAGGAAACAAGCTTTACCCGCACGTCTATATACAACTATTTTCAGACCAAAGAAGAAATTTTTCTTGCGCTTTTACAGCGCGAATATGAGCTTTGGAACGTTGAGCTGAACGAAATAATGAGCAAATTTTCCGCGCTTACAAAAAATGAATTTGCCGACAAACTGGCGCGTTCGCTCGAAAACCGCGCTCAGCTTTTAAAGCTTATGTCGATGAACCATTACGATATGGAAACCGGCAGCCGCCCCGAACGGCTTGCGGAATTTAAGGTCGCTTACGGAAATTCCTTAAAAACCGTCATGCACTGTTTGGAGAGGTATTTTCCGGATATGTCTATCGCTGAAAAGCAGCAGTTTCTCTACACCTTTTTCCCGTTCATGTTCGGGATCTATCCGTACACCTATGTGACGGAAAAACAGCGGACGGCTATGGAACAGGCGGGAGTAAATTATGCGTTTATGTCGATCTACGAGCTCACTTATAACTGCGCGAGAATGCTATTGGGAGAATAAGGAGGTAATGTCATGAATTATACAAAATTAGGCAGTTCGGATCTGAACGTTTCCCGTATCTGCATGGGCTGCATGGGTTTCGGAAATGCCCTGACGGGTCAGCACAGCTGGACTTTGGGTGAAAGCGAGACAAGGGAAATCATCAAGCACGGGCTTGAACTTGGGATAAATTTTTACGATACCGCTATCGCCTATCAGAACGGCACAAGCGAACAGTTTGTGGGAAAAGCTCTGCGGGATTTTGCAAAGCGTGATGATTACGTTATCGCAACGAAATTCACCCCCAGAACGCAGGAGGAAATTGACGCAAATATAAGCGGTCAGCGGCATATTGAAAATTATCTCGACCGCAGTCTGAAAAATTTAGGGCTTGACTATGTTGACCTGTACATCTATCATATGTGGGACTACCACACGCCTATAGAGGAGATAATGGAGGGTCTGCACAATGCTGTTAAGGCAGGAAAAGCGCGGTATATCGGCATTTCAAATTGTTTTGCATGGCAGCTTGCAAAGGCGAATTTCTTCGCGCGTGAAAACGGTCTGACGGAGTTTATTTCCGTACAGGGGCATTACAATCTCATCTTCCGCGAGGAGGAACGTGAGATGTCGCCTTTCTGCAAAGATCAGAACATCGCGCTTACGCCCTACAGCGCACTTGCGGGCGGACGGCTTTCAAAACGTCAAGGAGAAACCTCAAAGCGGCTTGCGGAGGATTCATATGCAAAATTCAAGTATGACGCGACCGCCGAAGCGGACGGAAAAATTATTCGCCGTGTGGAGGAAATTGCTGATAAAAGAAATGCTTCCATGACGGAAATTTCCCTTGCGTGGCTGCTGACAAAGGTTGCTTCACCCGTGGTAGGCGCGACAAAATTTTCCCACGTTGACGGCGCGGTAAAAGCGGTTGACATCGAGCTTACGCCCGATGAGATAGAATATCTTGAAGAGCTGTATGTGCCTCACGGGCTTGTCGGCGTTATGGCACAGAACGGCAAACAAAAAGCAGGAAATGTTGTATAATTTTTTAAGGAGGAATTTTTTATGGAAAAAATCACACAGACAGCAGGCAGAGATCAGCTCGGAGGCTTTGCGCCCGACTTTGCGCATTTTAACGATGATGTGCTTTTCGGCGAAAATTGGAACAATACGGATATCGACCTGAAAACGCGCTGCATAATTACGGTAGTCGCACTGATGAGCTCGGGCATTACCGACACATCGCTCATCTATCATCTTGAAAACGCAAAGGCACACGGCGTTACACGCGCGGAAATTGCGGCGATAGTTACCCATGTCGGATTTTACGTAGGCTGGCCTAAGGCTTGGGCGGTTTTCCGTTTGGCTAAGGACGTCTGGAAGGACGAGGAGCTTACCGACAAGGACAAATTTCAGAACAGTATACTGTTCCCGATAGGCGCGCCGAACGACGGCTTTGCGCAGTATTTTTCCGGACAGAGCTATCTTGCTCCTGTTTCAAAAGAGCAGGTCGGCATTTTCAACGTGACCTTCGAGCCGGGCTGCCGCAACAATTGGCATATCCACAATGCCGACAAAGGCGGCGGTCAGATACTTATTTGTGTCGGCGGTCGCGGCTACTATCAGGAATGGGGCAAAGAAGCAATAGAAATGAAGCCCGGCGACTGCATTAATATCCCTGTGGGAGTAAAGCACTGGCACGGGGCTGCGCCGGATAGCTGGTTTTCTCATCTTGCAATTGAAGTTCCCGGTGAAAACGGTTCTAACGAGTGGCTGGAGCCGGTAAGCGACGAGGAGTACGGCAGCCTTAAATAAAAATGAGTGAACGAAACAAATTGAAAATAGCGCTGCTTCAATTGCTCCCCGAGAGCGGGCTTGAAAAGCAGCTTCAAAAGGGAAAAGCCGCCTGTGTAAAGGCTAAAAGCATGGGCGCTGATATCGCGCTGTTTCCGGAAATGTGGAGCGACGGGTACTATCTGCCGCAGGACGGCGACGAGCTTGCGGCGTTGGCTGTCGGCAAGGACAGCGGTTTTGTCCGCGCGTTCGGGGAGCTTTCAAAAGAGCTTCAAATGGCGATAGGCATAACCCTTCTTGAAAAAAACGAACCGAGACCGCTTAATTCTTTGATACTTTTTGACAGGCACGGAAAAGAACGCCTGCATTATTCAAAGGTACATACCTGTGCGTTTGATTTAGAAAAGGTATTGGAAAGCGGAGACGAGCTTTATGTGACCGAGCTTGACATCGGCGGGGATATTGTAAAGGTCGGCGCGATGATATGCTTTGACAGGGAATTCCCCGAAAGCGCGCGGATACTTATGCTAAAGGGCGCGGAGGTCGTTTTAGCTCCCAACGCCTGTCCTATGGAGATAAACCGCCTGTCTGCGCTTCGCACAAGAGCTTATGAAAATATGCTTGCCGTTGCGACCTGCAATTACCCCAAAGGACAGCCCGACTGCAACGGTCGGTCGACGGTATTTGACGGCGTGGCATGGCTTAACAATGAGCCGGGTGTGCGGGATATGTGTATCCTTGAAGCTCCCGAGGAGGAAGGGATATATTCAGCCGAGATAGATCTCGATATGCTTCGCGGATACCGCGAGCATGAGGTCATGGGGAACAAGTACCGGCACCCCGAGAGGTACGGGATATTGACTAAGGCTTGAAATATTGGCAATAAAAAACGCTCCCGATATATGGGAGCGTTAAGCTTTGTAACCCCTTAACGAAAAAGATGATTCATAAAAAACCCCTTATTTCGCGCTATTTTACCAACCCTCTAAAAATATTGTATCATTATTTCAACGCCATGTCAAGCCGGATATCACCGAATTTTAAATTTTTTATATTGCTATTTTTCCACCTCAACCGTCATCTCATACCCGCCCTTGAAGATTACAGTAATCTCCGTCTTGCTCATTACCCTCACACACTCGATCAGCTTTCTGACGATCACTTCATCGTATTCGGTCAGCCTGCAAGGTAAGCCTTTGACTATTTCCTCGGCATCTTTTAATTGCTCCTGAGTTTTTGCGGCTTTATCATTCTGTACTTTGATAACTTCTATTTTTCTGCGCAGCTGTTGTTCTTCCTCATATAATTTCTGAAACTCTCCGTCAAGAGAATCCTCATCGACCGAACCGGAAGTTATCAGCGATATAAGATCATTCCTCGCTTTGTCGATCTCGTGCAGCCGTTTTTCAGCTTGACGAATTTTACTGCTGTCAGAATCGGTAAGTACAGCCTCGATATTTCCCATTACTATTTTTCGTATATCATCACCACAGTCGTAATAATCGTTTATTGCATTCAAAATGGCATTTTTCAGCTTATCTTCATGTATTGACGGCGATTTGTGACAGTATTTTGAACCGTGATCCAGCCTGTTAATGCATCTCCAAACGGGCTGCTTTTTTCC
>CANQCJ010000050.1 GCA_947589205.1 uncultured Ruminococcus sp.
TATCGGTACGATACTTGTCATATTCGGCTTCAAGGAAAAACGAAAACCGCCGAACATACGCAAAAAAAGATATAAGCCTATGATAACTACAGGCGTTGTTCTGCTGGCTATCCCCGCCGGCACGTTCCTGCTGATAAATTTGACCGCGCTTAAATCGACGATATTAAGCCGTGCTGCGAGAAATGCAAAGTATGATAATATTGTGGAAAAATGGCAGAAGGCGGGGCAATATATCAATGAGGACGAAGCCGCCGAGGACGCTATAAAGACTTTGCTCGAAAGCGCTGACAGCGGCGACAGGGAGGCTTTTAAGGAAAACTTCACGCAAGACCTTCAGGACGGCGTTTCCTTTAATAACGATGTCGATCGCTTTTTTGAAAGCTATCCGCAGGGTCTGTCGAAATGCGAGCTAAGCGGGGGACTTGTCAGCTCTGACGGCGATTACGATAACGGCAGCAGCATTGAAAACGGCTACACTCATTACACCTGCATGATAGACGGAGAATGGTACGGCATATATCTGTCATTTTGCTATGAAAATACCAAAGCCGAGAAAGATGTCGGCGTTACTAAGCTTCAGATAGAAAATCTTCAGGCTAACGCCTTAAACGAAGAATACGAGGACAGCGATTTTCTTCTCTGTAACGTCCTTAACGATGAACAGCTAAGCGAAAGCGTCGGCTATGAAGCCTCTGCGCGGCTTATTGCCGATGAGGGCATAATCTTCAAGGATACCGGCTATACGCCCGTCACCGAGGAGGAATTTAAAACGGCGGTCAACAGATATTCGTCTCTTACCGATTTTTATAACGCTGTCGGCAGACCGCCGGGCGAGAAAAAATACAGCAACGCTACCGGTACGGAAATTTATTACGATATAAAAACCGATGACGGCAGCCCGCTGTATGCGCACCTGTGCGTCGGCGGAGATAAGATATACTACGGATTTTTCTGCGATGAAAGAGAAACACTTTACGACAAGGAGCTTTACAAAGGAGAATAAGAACAAAAGCGGGCGTTATATACCCGCTTTTCTTATTTTAAAATTTCCCGAATTTCATCTGAGACCTCTCTGCAAATACCATCATCACGGTATTTTTCGTTTATATCGTCTATCTGCCCGACAAGCTCACGGCATTTTTCAACATCTCCCATCTCTAAATACACATCTGTAAGACAATTCAGCAGCTCGGCTTTTTTGTCGATATACGGCAGGATATCCGAATAGCTTTCGCAGAGCGAGACCGCCGTCTCCAATTCCTCCGCCGCTGCCGAAAGCTCGTTGTGATAGAAAAAGCAATTCGCCGTCGGGATATAGATTATATCGCAAAGCTCCAAATCGGAATGGAATACCTTTTCCGCTATATCCTTA
Source organism: uncultured Ruminococcus sp. (assembly GCA_947589205.1). Classification (GTDB taxonomy): domain Bacteria; phylum Bacillota; class Clostridia; order Oscillospirales; family Ruminococcaceae; genus YE71. Next base: position 1,373 of record CANQCJ010000050.1, read on the forward strand.
GCCGCGGCGGCGTATTTTTTCGTTTTCTTGAAATCTGTCTTAACGAGAGTATGATACCAAGCCTTTACCATGTAATAATAACATCTGTCGGGGCAGATCCTTTCAGCCGTAAGCCTGTCTGCCTTGTAAAGCAAGCCCTTTATCTGCCTGTGATACTGCGGCAGAGAGCGTATCAGGATATTCGCCATGGAAAGATAAAGCTGCGGCAGGTATTTGCGCTGCGCCGTTTTGTCCTCCGACAGTTCCGCTTCTCTTATCGCTTCGCTCATAGCCGCCGCAAGCTTTTCTATAAGCTCCGCTTCGCTGTCGTTATAGGGAACGTAATTCCCCCCGAGCATAGTGTCGTAAAGCTCCGCGAGTATATCGAGATATATCGCTTTTGCCATGTGCCCGCCGCAATTTTCCGTCTGCTCCTTCGCATAGCGCAGCAGCAGACGAAGCTGCGCTTCATTCGCCATTCCCGAATATATCGCTGCGGCTCTTTTGTAATTTTCCATGACCGAAGCATCGTCCGTCTGCCAATCCCAATCGCGCACGGCTTCGGCTATCACCGGGTGAAGATATACCCGCTCTCCGTCACTGAGCCAGCCCAGCCGCGCAAGGTCGGTTATCGTTTCCTTTGAAATTTCCGGGTAAAGCTTTTCTATAAGCTTTGTCTCGAGACCGCGCACATCGAGCAGCGCGAAAGCCTTCATCGCAAGCCGCTGAGCTTTGCTCATGCCGGAGGAATCGAACAGTATTGAAATTATCGCGCAGAGAGTGTCATAGACCTCCTCGCCGTCCTTGTAATTTCCTATCCTTTCCATGCTGAAATGCGAAAAACCGCATTCGCGTATCGCTTCAAGCGCAGCCGATATCTCCATACCGCCCGCAGCCGCCTGACGCGCTATAAGCGTTATAACGAGCGTGTGTCCCTGCACAAGCGAAATTATCTCCTCAAAGCAAAGCCTTTCCTCTCTCGACGGCTGACGCTCCAGCTCGTTCGCTATCAGCTTGAAAAGCTCCGCTTTTTCGGCTATCGCGCCGAGCTGCAAAACGGCAAAGCTGTTTTTCGGCGGCATATTTCTTGTCGCAATTATCGTTTCAAAGCCGCTTTCGATGATCTGACTAAGCTCTTTGGTTATTTTTCCGTAAAAATTATCCAGCACGAACAGCGTCCGCCTGCCCGCTGCAATGCGCTTTAAGCCTGTAAGCTTTTTGGCAAAATATTCCTGCGCACTCTCTTCCTCGCTCCGTCTCAGCGTGCTTATCTGCAATTGAAGATCGTCGCAAAGGGTATGCGCGATATCTCCGTCAAATTCAAGATAAATTATCGCGTCATAATCGCTCCTGCTGCGCCGAATATAGCTTTTTAAAAGCGTGCTCTTTCCGATACCGCCTACTCCCGCGATAAAGACGACTCTGTCCGTTTTAAGCATTTCCCCGAGCCGACTAAGCTCCGCTTCTCTGCCGACGACAAGCGGCGAAACGGCGGGAAGCGTCGGTATGATATAATCCTTTCGCTCCAGTTCATTCGCTATCTGCCTTAACAGCTCGGCGGCTTGATCTATCGTTTCAAAGCGGTTGACTGCGGACGAACGCAGGGTGTTTCTGAAAAGGCGGGTGAAAAGCGCGCGTATCTCGGTGCGTTCGGTGAATTTTCTGTATTCCGGCTTTGCCTGCTCGAACGGGTATTTTGAAAACCCCCTGTGCTCGGTTTGCATCGAATGCCGCCCGAAAAGTATAAAAAACGCCATCTCTCCGACAGCGTAAATGTCCGCCGCTTTTCCGAGCCTTTTTGAACCGTATACCGAAAGCTGTTCGGGCGCAGCCCACGAACGTGTATAGGAAAGCTCTCCGTCTCCGCCGATCCTGCGCACGCTGTCAAAGTCGATAAATTCCACAAGCCGTGTTATCGTGTCGCCGGGAGCGTTTTGCATGACGAAAATATTTTCCGGCTTTATGTCCAGACAAATATACCCCTCGCGGTGGTAATACCCGACGGTTTTCGCCGCCGCCTCGCAGATAAGCATATATTCGGACAGCTTCAGTCCGCTTATTTTGTCGAGCGTGTCGCCGTTATAGCAAACAACGTCGATATAAACGGTGTCGTTTGCTTCAAAAATACGGCTGACCGGCGGGGTCTGATTGTTAAGGACGGATAATTGCCGCAGCTTGTTTTGCAGCTTAGCGGAAGCGATAAAGCGCGCCTTCAGCCGCTCACGGTCGGCGTTGTCGGCATCATCGCGCGGAGAAAATTCCTTTAAAATACATAAGCCGCTAAGCTCCCCCCGCCTGCATTCGGCAAGGTAAGCCTTTGTACTTGCGCCCTCTCCGAGTAATTTTTTTATTGTATACTCTATGTCTCCGGAACGTATAACGCCGCCTGTCTGAGCCAATTTTCCAAGCCTCCCTTCTATAAATTTTTTCACAAAAATATTATACAATATTTTTCTCAAAGAAAATAAAAATCAATTCCTCTCGTTGAGCAAATGTAAGGAGAGTATCGGGTCGTAGGAATTAGCGCAGAAAAATAACAGGCAGTCGAACGGGTCTTTAATATATATCGGCGCAAATCCGCAGCCGTCGAGAGCTAAGTCTATCTCCTCATAAAGATCCATCAGATTTCCGCCTATTATGTTAGGATCGGTGTTTTGCGCTTCGCTGTAGAAATTATAGAATTTTAACAGCATCAGCGTTTTTCTCAGCAGCTCATAGGACACGCTTTCGCCGTTTATTATCCTGCCCAGCGTCACATCGTTCGGCAGCGATTCGGTGAATCCTTTCGGCAGGCGGCTTTTCTCGCTTTTTTTGTCGATAAGCTGATACCTGTACCCCAGCAGCTCGCTTATCGTCAGACTGTTCAGCCTTTTGCCGGAGCCGCCTGCGTCCAGACCCTCTTTAAGCTGCGTTATTTCGGAATTTATAAGCTCTCTCGCCCGCTGAAACTGCTGCTTGCTGCCATAGCAGTGAGATGAAAGGTATTCCAAAAATTTTTCGTCGTCGTTAATTTCAAAAATAAACGAAGCTATCCGAGAGGTGGAGGTATGAGCGTTTTCGTCAGAAACAAAGCCGACGGAGCTTTCAAGAAGCTTTTTTGCAGTCTCATACGGCTTTTTGTGAAAAAGCGTATACATAAATACCGCGTCGGTTTTGCTTTTCGGGTTGAACGGCTGAGTTAAAAAATGCTTTCGGAAAAATTCCGCGGTCTGTTCAAAGTCCATTTCCAGCGCACAGCAAAGCTCGTAATTGTTCTGTCTGTTGGTATTCCCCGGCGTCGTACCCCTTATCCATTCCAGCACCGTCCGCGGACAGGGCTTTCCGAGTATGCTTTTGTAACGCTCTCTTATCCGCGCAAGCATTATATCTGTGTCCGAGACCGTGCATTCTACGCCGAGATCGTTAAGTCTGTCGGCTGCGCCCTGCGCGAACGCGGGTCGGTTTTCAAGGCGTATCGCCTGCTCGATACCCGCTTTCAGGTCGTCGATAGTCTCCGGGTATATCGGTTCTGAAAAGCATATTCTGTCATAAATATTTTCGGTATTATCATCGCTGTCGCTCCGATACATTTTTCTAAAGACCTCGCTTTCTTTTTTCTTTAATTATAGCATTCCTTATCCATCATGTCAACAAAAAAAGCTCCGGAGGGATTCCGAAGCTTTAAAATAATACGCGCTGCAAGGGACTCGAACCCCTGACCTACTGGTTCGTAGCCAGTCACTCTATCCAGCTGAGCTAGCAGCGCAGGTATTCAACTTAATTATTATACCACCAAAAGTAAAAAAAGTCAATAGCAAGCTTGCTTAATTAATACTTTTTTTACAATCGCCGCCCGTGCTTTTTACACACGGACGGCTTTACGTTCGTTATACCGACACCTTAAGCCAAGTGCAGGCGATGTCGAGAGCCTCGTAAAGACTCGTTTTTTCCGCCTTTTTAACTATCTGCTCCTGCGGCGGAAGAGTTATGTCCGTCGCCATTTTTCGTATCCTCACCTTGTTTGCAACGTCTATTCCGCCCTGCTTGTCGGTGCTGAGTATCTCGATCATGACGATATAATCATCGTACATATTCCCAAAATAGATCAGATTTCCCTTGCGCACCAGCGGCAAGCCCTTGTAGGTGAAAAATTTTTTCTTGTCACTCATTATAATACACCCCCATTGAAATTTTACGTCCGCGTTTTGACGCGGCATATATATTTTAGCACGTCTGCTTTTAGAAATTTGTCGGAAATTATACTTGTTAAGATCCATTTTAGATTTCCGTAAGCTCAAAAACACCGAAGCCTTTAGAGGTAAGAGGTTAGAGTCTGAACCTTTGGTTCAGACAGTGAACCTTTGGTTCAGACAGTGAACCTTTGGTTTGGACAGTGAACCAATAGGTTCGGACCGGACCCTTACTCTTAATACTCGTCAACGACCTTTTCGCCGTTTCTTACCGCTTCGGCGTTGGATTCGAGTCGCTGTACCCATTTTGTCTGAATGCGGTAGGAAGTCCTGCCGTTAAGCTTGACTATCGTCCTGCGTTCGGTGTCGGTGAAAAATTCCAGCGTATCGCCGGCCTTGCCGTCGGCGCGCCTTATATCTATCGTCAGATAAGGCTCGCCCTCCGGGTCGTCAAACCATATCTCGCTTGTCGGACAAGACAGCAGATATTGATACAATGCCTTAAACTCGTCCGCGCTGCATTCTTCCGAATCCACCGTTACCGACTCCACATCATCGCCGCTGACATTAAGCTTGAACAGCGCGTTTTCCTCTCCGGCGATCTCGACCTCGCTCACATCGGTTATCATGTTCCAGGTCATAAGCGTTGTGATAACGTCTGTCGGCAGCATATGCACCCACGGAAGCGCGGAGGAATCTATCCGCCAGATGCAGTCCTTTCCGTCAACGCCCTCAAAGGTGCAGTAATATGCGCTCGCGTCTGTTTTCAGATCTCCGTCAAGGTTTTCCTCGTGGTATTCCTTGCCGATCTTGAGCGTATAATCATAGCCCTCTCCGCTGAAATTGACCGCTGCCGCCGGGTCGTCAAGCTCGTAATCTTTCAGATCCTCCTCTGTCGGGAAGATCACCTCGGCGGTCTGCGCGGTAAGTCCGTATATCGCGTAGATAATATCCGATGATGTCGTAGCGTTCAGATAAGAGAATATCGGCTCTGTCATTACCTGCGCCGAGGGCATATTCTCGTTGGATTTTTCAAACTGCCCGTTGTCGTTCTCGAAAACCATATCATAATCGAGATCCTTTCTCGAAACGGTCAGCTTTCCGAACTGCGCGCTGTCGTCATCGCTTTGCGGAACGGGCAGAAGCGTCATGTTAAGAAGCTCCTCCTTGCGGGAGGTATAGCTGCTCAGCGTTACGCCGAGAACCATGTATACGTCCGAAGAACCCTCCTCGCGTAAATACCGGTATCTGTTCTGCGGCGCGGTGTCGCCTATATCGAAGGTGCGGGTCGTTCCGTCGGAAAATTCTACGCAAAAGCTCGCGGTCGGCTCTTCAAGACCGTACTTTGCCATATCCGAAGCGGTTGCTTCAACAAGCTTTTTTGCCGTAAGCTGAGAAATATCCTCCGGGATATCGCTGAGCTTGCTTGCATTCTGTTCCAATCCGTCAAGCTCCTCTATATGCGCGCCCTGCTTGCCGCTTTCGGAGGCCGCCGAAAAGGTAAATCCGCCGAACTCGTTTGTTGCAGTTACCTTGCGCACGTCCTGCGTTTCAACGTCAATAAGCTTCACCGATTCGTCAGGCTCCTCGGCTTTGGCGGAGGCTGACGAGCTGCTGTCGTTTTCGCCGGCGGGCTTGTCCATGCCGGTGAGCTTGAGCACGCCGAACGCCGCTCCGAGCGCGCCGAGAGCTACGGTGCATACTATTATGCCTTTTAATTTATCGTTCATAACATACCCCTCTTAACGGTGCTTTCTTCTCAGGAATATGACCAGACCGAGAATAAGCGTGAGCGCGGGGATAACGCCGATAAATATTTTTTTCAGCAGCGAGATCTGATCGGCGGTAATGTCGAAGAGGTTTCCCGAGATCACCTTCGGCTCTACGGTTATTCCAACGCTGCTCTTTCCGGTAAGACCGTTTATTACGCTGAGTATATATTCTCTGTTCTGGTACTGGCTGGTGCTCATGTAGGTATTTGAAACTATGCTTTCCGAGCCTAAGACGAATATATTTGAATAGTCAGCCGTTCCGTCGTCCTTAAACGCCGCCTTTGAAGCTGTCGCGGCATAGATCTGTTTGCCGTTTTCGATCTGTTCGCCGGTCTGCGCGTCAAGCACGACAGCGGTATCGGTAGAGCTTAAATACGCTTCCGTTCCTATCGTTCCCTTTTCTTCGGCAAGCAGCTTTATCGGGCGCGCCATCTGGATAAGCACCTTTGCGCTGTCTCCCGCGTCGTCTGCAAACGTTTCGGAAATATCGTCGCAGATAGTCGTATACTGGTTGCTTATATAATGCTCCTTGTCGTTTTCTATGATAACTCCGGTCTCTATCTCTATATAGTATTCTTCAAGAAACTCATCGAGGTTCGGGGTCTCCTGCTGATAGAGCGAGGCTATGTAAACGAGATTTTTTCCGAGGCTTCCGCCGTTGTCGAGAAAAGCGTCTATCTTTTCTATCTCAACGTCCATATAATCGGCTGTCGGGGCGGGGATAATACAAAGGTCGGTATCCTTGGGTATATCCTCGCTGACTATGTTTGCTTCGTTTACCGTATATCCGTTAGCGAGGAGCAGTCTTTTCAGATAGGATATATCCGCGGCTTCCTCTCTGCCGGTAAGCACCGTTGCGGTAACGGGGTCGGGGTCGGTCACGGCGATTATCGCCGAAATAAACGCTTCGTCCGCTGTGGACGCGCTGACTATATTCGCCTGCACCGCCATTGCAAAGGCGTTAAGCTCGCTTCCTCCGGCATAGGCGATAAGATAATCCTCTCCCGTCATGCCGTAGGAATCTGAAGCTTCCTTCTCGAACTCCTCGTTAAGCTCTATCATGTCCATATATGAAACGCTTCTTACCCGCTTCATCTGTTCGCCGTTGTCGTCCTTCATCGGCTGACCGTTTTCGTCCACAGCGTTCGTCTCAACGATAATGCTGTACGCCGTGACCTCCTGATCGGCATAGTCGGTGACGATGTTCGGGTTTGAATCGACGTCTATATATTCAACGCTTATATTGTCGTTGAATTTGCAGTAATTTTTTATTACCTCGTCCGCCTGCTTGGTGTAATCGTTGACCGCGATAAAGCTGTCCTCGAGCGCGAATATCTTTATCGTGACCGGAACGTCGACGCTTTTTATATATTCCTCCGACTGCTCGGATATGGAATATTTTCCGCTCTCGGTAAGGTCTATCGTAAGCGGATAGCGTTCAAAAAGCATCGTAGCTATTACGTTTACAAGCACGATGACCGCTATGAATATCACCGTATAGATAACGCTCATCGCTCCGTGACGGAGCTTTTTGTGTCCGCGCTTTTTCTTTTTCGGCTTCTCGTCCTTTTCCTCTTCGTTAGACCCTTCCTCGACCTTGACCTCGGCTTCGGTCTCATCATCAGCGTCAGAAAAGCTTACGCTTATGCCGTTGTTTTTTTCAACGTTCACCGGCTGACCGAGAAGCTCCGCCGCAGTGTTTTCCCTGTTATCCTCCGCCGCGGAATTTTCCTCCGCCGCAGAGCCTGCCCCCGCGGCATTAACGCCGTCTGTCAGATCTTTATTTTTCTTGCTCAAAGTCTTTTCCTCCTTTTCAAGATCATGCCCAGCGCCGTCTTTCGAGAACTCTTGCGGACAGGAACAAAAATACCGCCGCCGCGCTCAGAAAGAAAAGCACGTTTGAAAGGTCGAAAAGACCGTATGTAAAGCCGGTGTAGCGTTCATAGAACGACAGCTTTGAAAGCAGTCCGCTTACCGCTTCTATCGGGATAAGATCGCCGATAACGGAAAGCATATGGAGCGCAAGCATTGAAATAAAGCTTACTACCGCCGCTACCACCTGATTTTCGGTCAGCGAGCTGCAAAAGATGCCGACAGCGATAAACGCCGCGCCCAGCAGCTCCAAGCCGGTGAAGTTGCCGATTATTACCAGCCAGTCGGGAGCTGCGAACGACTGGATAATCACCGCGTAAACAAGCGTTATCGCAACAGCGCAGGTGTAGACCAAAAGCGCGGCTAAAAATTTTCCGAAAACAATACCGCCTACGCTCACCGGCGCGGTCAGCAGACACTGATCGGTCTTTGATTTTTTATCCTCGCTCATCGTGCGCATGGTAAGTATAGGTATAAGCACGACGAGTATCAGCATGAGCTGAGAAAAAAGTCCGTCCATCTGGGTGCTTCCGGCAGAAAGCGAGGTGGAGGTGAAAATTACCGCCGAAAAGGCGTAAAATGCGGCGAGAAATATATATCCCACCGAGGAGGTGAAGTATGAAAGCACCTCTCTGCGAAAAATCGCTCCCATAGTTTCAGTCGCTCTCCTTTCCGCTGTCTAACGCTTCGCCCATAGTGAGCTTCAAGAATATATCCTCGAGAGAAAGCTCGGCGTTTTTAAGCTCGAGTATCGGGTAATGCTTTTTCGCCATAAGCTCAAAAAGCTCCCGCCGAATGTCTCTGCCCTCGGCAGCCTCTATTCTGTATTCCACGGCGTTTTCGCGCTCGTTTATGCTTTTGCATTCCTTAACTCCGTCGATAGAGCGCACCGCCTCGCTCACCCTATCGGCAGGTCCTTCGATAAGCGCGGTCAGGATATGCGAACCGCTCAGCTTGTCCGAAAGATTCGTTTCGGTGTCGTCGGCGACTATCCTGCCCTCGTTGATAACGATTATCTTATCGCACACCGCCTGCACCTCCGACAGGATATGCGAGGAAAGTATAACGGTGTGGTTTTTGCCGAGCTTTTTTATCAGCGTTCTTATCTCTATTATCTGGCTCGGGTCGAGTCCGACCGTCGGCTCGTCAAGTATCAGCACGTTTGGATTTCCGACAAGAGCCTGAGCAAGTCCCACGCGCTGGCGGTAGCCCTTTGAAAGATTTCTGATAACGCGCTTGTAAACGTGTTCTATCTTTACGAGAGAGCATATGTCTTTAAGATGCGAGACCCTTGCGAGCCTGCATTTTTTCAGATCATAGATAAAATTCAGATATTCCTTTACGGTCATATCCATATAAAGCGGCGGAAGCTCCGGCAGATAGCCGATATTGCGCTTTGCCTTTATCGGGTTTTCAAGTATGTCAACGCCGTCAATAAGCGCGCTGCCGCTCGTTGAGGAGATATACCCTGTCAGTATGTTCATCGTGGTAGATTTTCCCGCGCCGTTAGGCCCCAAAAAGCCGAGTATCTCTCCGTCCGCCGCTCTAAAGGATATATCGTCTACAGCCTTTTTGTCGCCGTAATGCTTAGACAAATTTCTGACTTCTATCATGTCCGTCAATTCCTTCCGAATTAAAAAAATTCCACTCTAAATTATAATTTACTTATATGATAAACCCGTGACAAATTCACGAAAGCTTTTCAATACCCTTTCTTATCCTTGCAAGAGAATCCTCTTTTCCGAGCATAAAGCAAATTTCTATCGCTCCGCCGGGGGTAAAGGCTTTTCCGGAGACCGCCACTCTTAACGGATAGAGCACTATCGCGTTTTTGCAGCCCATTTTTTCTATAAGCGCAAACAGCGCGTCATGTATATCCTGCTCCGTCCAGCTTTCTAATGCTTCAAGCGTTTCAAGCGCAGCCCTTAAGCTTTCAAGCGCTATCTGCTCGTTGGTCTTGGATTTTTTGTGAACATAAAGCGATGTGTCGTATTCCGGCAGAGAATCTATAAAATCTATCGTTTCGGGTATCTCGTTGAACACCTCGGTTCTCGCCTGCAAAAGCGCTGCAAGATATTTTAGATCTATATCCGTTCTCTTTACGGCTTTTTTGAGCTGCTCCTCGGCGTGAGCGTAAAACTCCTCCGGCGAGAGGGCTTTTATATACTTTGAATTTATCGCGCGCAGCTTTAAAGGATCGAATATCGCGGGAGATTTGGAAATTCCGCTTATGTCAAATTCCTCGATAAGCTCATCGAGCGAGAAGATCTCTCTTTCGCCCTTTGGCGCCCAGCCGAGCAGCGCGATGTAATTTAGCACCGCCTCCTTCATGTAGCCCTTAGCGATAAGATCCTGATAGGAGGCGTCTCCGTCGCGCTTTGCAAGCTTGTGCTGCTTGTCCTTCATGATATGCTCGACGTGGATATAGACCGGCTCCTCCCAGCCGAACGCCTTGTAAAGCAGAGCGTATTTCGGCGCGCTGGAAAGGTACTCGTTTCCTCTTACAACGTGAGTTATCCCCATAAGATGGTCGTCCACGACGTTTGCAAAATTATATGTCGGCATACCGTCGGTCTTAATGAGTATCTGGTCGTCAAGCACCTCGCAGGGGGTGGTTATGTCTCCGTAAAGCTCGTCGTGGAACGTAACACTTCCCTCCGTCGGTACCTTTTGCCTGATAACATAAGGCACGCCCGCCGCAAGCTTTTGTTCGATCTCCTCCTTGGGAAGCTCGCGGCAGTGTCTGTCGTACATCGGCATCATTCCGCTTGCCTCCTGAATGGCTTTTACCTCTTCAAGCCGTTCCTTGTCGCAGAAGCAGTAATAGGCTTCGCCTTTTTCCACAAGCTGCAAAGCGTAATCCTTGAACATTCCCATTCTTTCCGACTGAACGTAAGGACCAACGGGACCTCCGATATCCGGACCCTCGTCCCAGTTAAGTCCGACGTCTCTTAACGTATCATATATAACGTCCACCGCGCCCTCTACGAGACGCTCGCGGTCGGTGTCCTCTATTCTTAAAATAAAATCTCCGCCGTTTTTCTTTGCGATAAGATATGTGAAAAGCGCGGTGCGAAGATTGCCGATGTGCATATATCCCGTGGGGGAGGGCGCAAATCTCGTTCTTACCTTGTTCATAATATTTTACTTGTATGATATAGTTACCCCTAAATCATACTCTCCTTTCATCAAAATGTGGTATAATAGAAATTGGGTACTGTG